>NZ_JBXBCF010000058.1:0-187561 GCF_056784235.1 Kovacikia sp. CALU 1929 | reverse complement strand
TGAGCAGTTAGTGGGAGGAGTATTTAGAGCATCATCGGAGTCCATCGAATCAGGAGCGCGATAACTTCCTACTTGAGTAGATTAACTTGGGCTTTCAGCCCTTTAGGAACCTATGCACTTTCAGTGCATAGTGGTTCAGTTCAGAGCCTCTCGACACGGAAGATCAGGGGTTCCGAGGATCTGTTACCTGGCACCAAGGCGACTATTCTGAGTTGTTCTCTGGAACGGCTATCAATAGTCCACTGGCAAATTTGGGGTCAAAGCAGTTCGCCAGCACAAACGTCTTGGCAACTTTACGAATTTCCGTTTAGATATCCAGATCAGTGAGATTGAGCTTGGGACCATAGGTTTCAATGAATTCCCGTCGGGGAGCGACGCGATCGCCCATTAGCACGGTAAACACCCGGTCTGCCTCCGCCGCATCCTCAATTTCAACTTGCTTCAACGTGCGTGACTCTGGGTTCATCGTAGTGTCCCACAGTTGAGCGGGCATCATTTCACCCAAACCCTTAAATCGCTGGATCTCGTACTTCGCGTTCTCACCGAATCCACCAACAATTTGATCCCGTTCGCGATCGCTATAGCAGTAGTAGTGATTCCGCCCTCGCTCGATCTTATACAGCGGCGGGCAGGCGATATAAACATATCCCTGATCCACCATCGCCCGCTGATAGCGGTAGAAAAAGGTGAGTAACAGGGTGCGAATGTGGGCACCGTCCACATCCGCATCGGTCATAATTACAATCCGGTGATAACGGAGTTGGGAAGCATCGAACTCTTCGCCCTTGATGCCCAAACCCAGAGCCGTGATCAACGCCTGAATCTCTGTATTTTTGTAAATCTTGGCATCGTCTGTCTTTTCGATATTGAGAATTTTTCCACGCAGCGGAAGAATGGCTTGAAAGCGGCGATCTCGCCCTTGCTTGGCACTACCACCCGCAGAATCCCCCTCTACGATGAAGATTTCAGACTCGGCGGGATCCCTGCTGCTGCAATCCGCCAGTTTACCGGGTAGGGTAGAAGACTCCAGCACTGATTTGCGGCGCACCAGTTCCCGCGCCTTACGCGCCGCCTCAGCAGCATTGAATGCCTGGATCGCCTTTTCCAAAATGGAATCCGCAACGTTGGGATGAAACTCCAGGTATTCAGTCAATACCTCACCGACCAGTGAGTCCACAATTCCCCGAACTTCTGTATTCCCCAGTTTGGTTTTCGTCTGTCCTTCAAACTCTGGATCGGGCACCTTGACCGAGATCACCCCGGTTAAGCCCTCGCGGATATTTTCACCTGCTAGGTTGGAGTCGCTTTCCTTCAGCTTGTTGCGCTTACGGGCGATCGCATTCATCGTCCGGGTCAGCACTGCCTTCAAACCTTCCAGATGGGTGCCCCCATCAATGGTGCGAATGTTATTGGCAAAACCCAGCAGGTTATCTGTATAAGCATCGGTACACCATTGCAGTGCTACCTCAACCTGGACATTGTTACGCTCCCCCTGAACGTGGATCACATCCTCATTCAGAGCTTGCTTATCGTGGTTCATGTAGCTGACGTACTCTCGAATACCCCCCTCATAGAAGTAAACCTCGACATGGGGTTCTTCTAACTTGAGGTATTCCAGACGGTTATCAGTAAAGGTGACCCTCACCCCGCCATTCAGAAATGCAAGCTCCCGCAAACGACCTGCCAGTGTTGCGTAGTCAAAAGTGATGCCGGTTGTAAAAATAGTCGAGTCGGGCAGAAAGCTAACAGCAGTCCCCGTTCGCTCCTCTGAACCTGGCTCAACCTGCAACTCATTTTTTGGAATCCCCCGCTCAAACCTTTGGGTATTAACCCGATGCTCGCGCCAGACCGTGACCTCAACCCACTCCGACAGGGCATTGACTACCGAGATGCCGACACCATGCAGACCACCGGATACCTTATAGCCGCCGCCTTCACCAAACTTCCCCCCAGCTCCCAGCTTGGTTAAAACAGTCTCCAGGGCAGATTTTCCGGTCCTAGGGTGAATATCGGTAGGAATACCGCGCCCATCGTCAACAACTGTAACGGAGCCATCCGCGTTCAGCGTCACATCAATATTTTTGCAGTAGCCTGCTAACGCTTCATCAACAGAGTTGTCAACAACCTCGTAAACTAGATGGTGCAGTCCTCTAGGTCCAGTGCTGCCAATGTACATGCCTGGACGTTTGCGAACGTGCTCAATCCCTTCCAGGACTTGAATTTGTTCTGCACCATAGTTACTCGTCATGAATTCAGCGCTCCAACCGATAAGCGGTTCCAATCTGCGTTTAGCCTTGGAAGACCAAAACTGTCCAAAATTGTAACACAAAAGGCTTATAAGCGATTCTAGAACCATCTCCTGTGTGATTTCTGGCAGGGATGGATAATAAACCTATTCTAATGTCAAGTCTTAATAATATTATAACAAGAAGTAATACGTTTGTATCGAGTTTGATTGTCCTCTGTGGTCCAACGGCAACGGGGAAATCAAGTCTGGCGATCGCTTTAGCAAAGCGGTTGCATTTTGCCATTCTTAGCGCCGACTCGCGCCAAGTGTATCGAGAATTTAACATTGGTACTGCTAAACCATCCCTCGTTCAGCAGCAGGAAGTGCCTCATTATCTAATTGATATTTGTGATCCTACCGAAACTTTGACCGTGGCGGAGTATCAGGAGCGGGCGAGGGAGTTGATGGGAGGAGAGGGGAGAGGGGAGAGGGGAGAGGGGGAGCAGAGGAGCGGAGGGGCAGAGGAGCTAATCGATCTTGAAAGTCAGAATGCTATTCTCTCACCCCCTCACCTCCTCACCCCCTCACCCTTTCTCCTCGTTGGCGGTACTGGGCTTTACATTAAGTCGATCGTCAGGGGAATGAAGGTTCCGCGGGTGCCACCGCAGCCAGAGTTACGATCGCAGCTTCAATCACTGGGGCAACAACAGTGTTATGCCATGCTGAAGCAGGTTGATCCGGTTTCAGCCGCAAAGATCCATGCCAATGATAAGGTGAGAACTTTGCGATCGCTGGAGGTCTTTTACACTACGGGTCGCCCTATGTCGGCACAACAAGGAGAGAATCCGCCTGCTTACCCTATTCTGCAAATAGGGCTGGACTGTCAGGACTCAATCACGCTACAACAGCGAATTCAGCAACGAACTGAGGAGATGGTGGCAGAGGGGTTAGTGGCAGAGGTTGAATTTTTATGTCAAAAGTATGGTGCGGATTTACCGTTGTTGAAGACCTTGGGGTATGCCGAGTTCAACCAATATCTGGCAGGTGATATCTCTCTGGATCAGGCAGTCGCTTTAACCGTCTTGCATACGCGCCAGTTTGCCAAACGCCAACGCACCTGGTTTCGTGCCTACCCCGAAATTGAGTGGTTTGACGCAGATAGCCCCATCTTGTTAGATCAAGTTTGGCAACGAGTGGAGAATTTCTTAACGGTCATCTCTTGATCGGACTGTGACTGTTTTCATTTACAGCCGGTTTCACGTGTCTAAGCCATACATTCACCCCTCTGCTCCCCTTCCCCTCCGCTCCTCCTCAACTCTCAACTCTCCCCTCTTTCCCCCCTCCCTTCTGCCTGTCCATCGTAGGATAGAAAGAGGAATTGCTTCAAAGGCTTCAAGATGCCTGGGGGAACAATGGATTTGGTTCGGTTGCAAACTGTTTTAGATAACACTTCCTTTGCTATTCTTTTTGTCACGATGCTGGCGTACTGGATAGGGGCGGCATTTCCGCGCATTCCTTATCTATCCGTCTTGGGCACTACGGGGATGGCGATCGCCAATCTCTGCATTGCGGCTTTGTTAGGTGCCCGTTGGCTGGAAGCAGGCTACTTCCCAATCAGCAACCTTTATGAATCGCTCTTTTTCTTAACCTGGGGTGTGACAACCATTCACCTGATTGCAGAGAATATGAGCGGCAGTCGCCTGGTTGGTGTGGTGACGGCTCCTGTAGCCATGGCAATTACGGCTTTTGCTGCTATTTCCCTGCCAGGTACGATGCAGGCATCGGCTCCCCTGGTGCCTGCCCTTAAGTCCAACTGGCTGATGATGCATGTCAGTGTCATGATGTTGAGCTATGCCACGTTAATGGTGGGGGCACTCCTGGCGATTGCATTTCTCGTGGTCACCCGTGGTCAAAACATAGAACTGCGGGGTAGCTCAATTGGTACTGGCGCATATCGTGACAAAAGCTATCAATTGCGCCGCGATGGAGAACCCATCACTGAACCGCTCCCTACTGTAACGCCTCCCCTTCCTGCTGCCGCTGCCGAAGCTGGCAATGTGGCAACGGCTGTTCTTACGCCTCCAACGGTGGCATCGGCTTCTATGCAACCCCTCTCTCCTCAACGGCTGACCCTGGCAGATACGCTTGACAACATCAGCTACCGCATTATTGGGCTGGGCTTTCCCTTGCTGACGATTGGGATCATCGCTGGGGCAGTTTGGGCAAACGAAGCCTGGGGATCTTATTGGAGTTGGGATCCCAAAGAGACCTGGGCATTGATTACCTGGCTGGTCTTTGCGGCATACCTGCATGCCCGAATCACTAAAGGATGGCAGGGGCGGCGTCCGGCAATTCTGGCAGCAACCGGTTTTTTAGTCGTCTGGGTCTGTTATCTAGGCGTTAACCTGTTAGGCAAAGGACTCCATAGCTACGGTTGGTTTTTCTAAAATGAACGAGCAATTTCAACCGCTGGAAGATGATGAAGTGCTGTTTATCAGCGTTGGGCGGGTTCTGATGATGAACCCTACCTTTAAGGTGGGTGAATTTATTGACGCTCTGGCGCAGGCAATTAGCGATCGCGAACCCGATTGGGATGATGCAAACGAGGGCTGGTTTGGCGATGGGTTGGACTGTGAAGCGCTACGATTTAGCACACGAGGTTGGCAGCGAGGCAGGGTAAGGATTCGTCTGGAATTCTGTCCCGATCAAGATCCGGCTCCCAAGTTGTTGGATGGTCGTCGTAAGGAACGTCGTCCTAGCACTGAACCCACGGCTGACCCACGGTATGGAGAGGTTTATCGCTCTGAAAAATCAGAATTGCCCTACAACAACAATATTTACAGGGATGAAGGGAATTTTGAGTAAGAACGGGTTGGGTGGTGCTGAATAGCAGTATGAATTGAAACCTCGTTCCAATTCATACAACTCTCAATTCATACCCAAAATCAGCAACGCCACGGGATGATTGGCAGACTTTGAGCACGGACTGAATGAGTGAGGCTTTGTCTTGGACACTCCTGCACGCGCATCTCCACAAAACGTTGAAGGAGCGACAACTGATTGTATCCGGTCAACGTCTACTGGTTGCCGTATCTGGGGGGCAGGATTCCCTCTGCCTGACTCAGTTATTGCTGGATCTGCAACCTAAATGGCATTGGGATCTAGCACTTGCGTACTGCGATCATCGCTGGCAGGAAGATTCAAACAACGGTAACTTTGTCCAAGACCTCGCCCACTCCTGGAACCTGCCCTTCTATTTAAAAACCGCAGAGCAGGTAGACAGGACTGAAGCCGGAGCCAGGAAATGGCGCTATCAGGCATTAGCAGCCATTGCCCATCAGCATGGTTATTCTTTCATCGCCACCGGACATACCGCCAGCGATCGCGCTGAAACCCTACTGTACAATCTGGTGCGTGGCAGTGGCATGGATGGGCTGCAAGCCCTTACCTGGAAACGGCTCCTGGTGCCCGGAATTTTCCTCATCCGTCCCCTGCTGGAAGTGACCCGCCGGGAAACAGCCCAGTTTTGTCAGGAGCGGCATCTTACCTACTGGCAAGACCCTTCCAACCAGAATTTGAAGTACGCCCGCAACCGCATCCGCCAGGAATTGTTGCCCTACCTTTGCACCCACTTCAATCCCCAGGCAGAACGAACCCTGGCTCAAACCGCAGAACTGCTCCAGGCAGAGGTCGCCTACCTGGAAACCGAAGCCCAAAAATGGCTCCAATCATCGCTGAACTCAGGCAAAACTGCCCTCAATCGAGTTTATTTACGGCAGGCACCCCTGGCACTGCAACGACGAGTAGTGCGCCAATTCCTTCAGTCCATTCTGTTCTGTAGCCCCGGCTTTGAGCAGATTGAAAAAGTTGTGAATTTGATAACTGCCCCCAACCGCTCCCAGACCGATCCTTTGCCCGGAGGGGCGATCGCCCTAGTCGAAGGGGACTGGATTCGACTGCAAGCCAGATTAGAGTGAATGGTCAGTAGTCAGTGGTCAGTAGTAGCAGGGAGTAGACTCCTTCATCACTCCTCACTCCGTCCTAAAGCAACCGTTCTCCTTTCAGCATTCGTTGAGCGGCATCTAGCAAGGCTTCTTCCAAATAGGGCTTGGTGAAGTAACCGCTGGCTCCCAGGGAGGATGCCATTTGCCGGTGGCGATCGGCACCGCGAGAAGTGAGCATGGCGATCGGCAAGTGGGTCAGGTTGGGATCTTTCTGAATCCGAGACAGCAATTCTAAGCCATCCATGCGGGGCATCTCAATGTCACAGAAGACAATATCGCAGGGCAAACCAGAGCGCAGTTTTTCCCAGGCTTCCTGCCCATCCCTCGCCTGCTCAACTCGGTAGCCAACTTTGTTGAAGGTCATTGACAGCAACTCGCGAACTGTGATGGAGTCGTCCACAATCAGAACCATTGGCTCAGTCTTGGTTACTTGTGGTTCGAGGGGAACCGTTGCCGCACCCTGATCCCACAGAGAGCCGCCTGCATCCTTGCGGATTCGACCCATTGCCAGATCAATTAGTTCCAGGACGTCTGCAATGGGCATGATGCGACCATCCCCTAAAACCGTTGCCCCCGCCACACCTACGGGCTTAGGCACGGGTCCTTCCAGTTGCTTGATTACAATTTCTTGTTCACCTAGCACCTGGTCAACCTGAAGTGCCAGGAAGTTACCCGCGCTGCGTAGCACCACAATCGAAGAAATGTCGTCTTCCTGGTTTCCGCCGTAAACATTACCCCGACTCAGGTGCCGGTTATATGCCAGCAGATCCACCAGAGGACGCAGGGGTAACAGGGAGTCACGCCAGGGTAGGCAGGGCTGACCTTCAGCGTTGGTTTGAATCCGCTCCTTGGGCACGTCCAGCATGTCTTCCACACCGTCCATTGGAAAGGCAATCCGGGCGCGATCGCTAATGCAACACAATGCCTTCGAGATACTTAAGGTCAACGGCAGACGAATCGTAAAGGTTGTTCCCTTACCCGTTGTCGAGTCGGTATTAACCGCCCCACGGATTTCACTCAGGCTGGTCCGTACTACGTCCATGCCCACTCCTCGCCCAGCAAAGTCATCTGCCTGGTCTTTAGTACTAAAGCCAGCGTGGAAGAGCAGATCATAGACATCTAAACGGGACATGCTCCTGGCTTCCGCAGGGGTAATCAAGCCTTTTTCAATAGCCTTGGCCTTCACTCGCTCCACATCAATTCCAGCCCCATCATCTGATACCGAGATAATGGTCTGGTTCCCCTGGTGGAAGGCACGGATCGTAATCCGCCCAGCGGCAGGCTTACCAGCCGCCCGTCGTACATCCGGCGACTCGATTCCGTGAGTAATTGCATTGTTAACCAGATGGGTCATGGGGTCATAAAGCTGCTCCAGGATCATCTTGTCAATCAGCGTTTCCCGACCTTCAATCACCAGTTCTGCCTGTTTACCCACGCGCATCGAAATATCGCGTACAGCGCGGGGCATTCGGTCAGCCGTCTGGGCAAAGGGCACCATTCGAGAGCGGGTTAGTCCTTCCTGAAGCTGGGTGGTGACTTGACGGAACATGCGGGTTACTTGATCCGTTTCATCCACAATGAATTCAATGTCAGAGGCAGATTCCCGGACTCTGACAATCAGTTCAATCATCTCCTGGGAAAGGCTATGGAAACCCGTGAACCGATCCATTTCCAAGGGGTCATATTCAACACTGGTGCTGGTAGTCTGCGTCGATGCTTCACTAGTGTCTCGAAAGACACTACTAGAACCCTGGCGGTAGTTCTGGCGGCTTGCCAGTAGGGAACTTTCAAGCAGCGATCGCTCATACAAGTCTTGCATTCGCTGACCCACATCACTAAGCTGCTGAACCTGATAAAGCAAATTATCGAGAGACTGGCGCAACCGCTCCTGGTCTTGTTCCAGGCTGTTACGGTTTACGACCAGTTCTCCCACCAGGTTGCTCAGGTTATCAAGATGCTTGACCGGAACCCGCATGGTTTGTTCACTAAACACCCTGCTTGGACGGGAAAGACGCCGGTTTTGAGTGCCGAGTCCCCGGCTCGCCGGTACGCTGGGAGACCCACCCATTTTTTCCTCAGCTTCCTTAAGCAGATCATCCAATTCATCAAAGTCAGAATCGGTGGATGGTTCTGTCAGTTGAGTAGGAGAACTGGCTGGCTCATCCGCTTCTAACAAAGCCTCCAGATCCGCAAAATCTTCTATTTCTGCAAAGTTTTGGGAACCCGCATCCAACTGGTTGCTGACATCCCCAAACGAAGTGATCGGAGACAATGGCAGCGAACCTTCATCGAGCAAGTCTTCCAAATCAGCAAAACTGCTTGATTCCGGAGTGTCTTCACCAACTAAGTTTTCCAGATTGGCAAAGTTATCATCTACAGCTAAGGAGTCTTCTTCGCCTAACAAACTGTCCAGATCTTCAAATTCACTAGCGGTGTCAGAAGTTGGGGTTTCACCCAAAAAGTCTAAATCGTCAAAGGCATCAGTTTCAGGAGTCGCTTCCTCACCCAGCAAATCTCCTAAGTCACCAAAATCTGAAGAAGATTCTTCAGCCGCAGATTCACCCAACCAATCTCCCAGGTCGCCAAAGTCTGAGGTTTCAGGTGTAGAAGATTCCTCCAGCAGGCTATCCAGGTCTCCTAATTCACTGGAGGCTGGAGCAGTTTCCTCACCCAGCAAATCTCCCAAATCATCAAAAACTGAGGTTTCAGGAGTAGAAGATTCTCCCAGTAGGCTATCCACGTCTCCTGACTCACTGGAGGCTGGAGGAGTTTCTTCACTTAGTAAGTCCCCTAAGTCGCCAAAATCTGTGAGGGATGCGGTGGAGGATGCCCCCAGCAAATCTCCCAAATCGCCAAAATCTGTGGGGATTTCAGCGGCAGAGGATGCCCCCAGCAAATTTCCCAAGTCACCAAAATCTGAGGTTTCAGGAGTGGAAGATTCCTCCAGCAGACTATCCAGGTCTCCTAACTCACCGGAGACTGAAGCAGGTTCTTCACTTAGCAAGTCCCCTAAGTCGCCAAAATCTGTGGGAAGTTCAGTGGCAGAAGATTCACCCAGTAGAGGATTCAGGTTTTCTGCTTCATCAGAGGCTGGAGCAGTTTCTTCACCTAGTAAATCTCCTAAGTCGCCAAAGTCTTCTAAATCTGTAGTTTCGGAGGCAGTTTCGATGGGGAAATCAAAATTACCAAAATCGATCGCGTCTGAGGATGAAAGAGACGACGCTGGAACACCGATATCCTCAAAGCCACTGCTTTCCAAATCCAGGGAGAAATCAGTTTCAGACAGCTCGGACTCAGAGAGTTCAGCAATTTCTGGGATATCTGTCATACCCAGGCTTTCAAGTTCCAGCAGATCATCATCGAAGTTTGCTTCAACCGGGAACTCACCCTCATGGGCAACTGTGGCATCTGCTCCAACAACTGCTGCCAGATCTTCCGCAAAGAGATCGGTCTCGCCTGGGGTTAGAGGCTCTGGGATTAAGGCTTCTGTACTTAGAGTTTCGTCACCAAAACCCAGGTCTAAATCAGCCGTATCGGGCAAATCCTCCCATAGATCAGACGTGGAGGTTTCTAGGGAAAATGCTTCCGGAGTAGACGCTTCCAGATCAGGTGGTTGCAAGTCCATTGCTCCAAGTAAGTCTGCCATGTCCTGATCAGAAACGCTTTCCAGGCTCGACTCTTCACCCTCAACCGGACTTAAATCCAGGCTTCCCAGGTCTTCCAGGTCTAGACCCAAGTTATCTTCTGCCTGAAGTACACTCTCACCAAAGGCTTCTGTCGGCAGATCGAACTCACCAAAGTCGAGGCTCCCATCGTCAGCACTAGTCGAAGCGGCGATATCAGAACCACCGAAGTCTAATTCATCCAAGCCTAATTCACTCAAGTCAAGATTCAGTTCTCCCTCCCCACTTGCAGTAGCCGATGCTTCAGGGGAAAGTACATCTGCAAAACCTTCCAATCCTTCCATGCTGGCTGACGCACCATCGGCTGGAGTCGATTCAGCAAAGAAATCGATATCAGATGCTTCACTGAAACCAATAGACTCAAGTCCTGTATCCAAATCTGCAAAAGGATAGGCTCCGCCGTCAGCGGTAGACAGTTCCAGCGGTTCAGCATCCGATGGAGAGGCAACTGTTGCCGTATCAGAAGTATCCGACAGCCAGGAATCGCTGGAAAAATCGAGGGAATCATCAATCAGTTCTTCGATCGCAGCGTCGTCAGAAATCCCCTGAACGGAAGTCGTCGAAGTTTCAAACAGACCACTAAAATCACTCTCGTCCTGGTCAGAAAGCTCTTCGATTAACTCACCAGGGCTACTGTCGTCTAGCAAACTCTCCTCGTCCAGCAAATCACTAGAGCCGAACATATCTGAGAATGCATCTTCTGTTGACTCGCTAGTGGTTGATTCAAATGTGGTTGAAAGGTCAAACTCACTCAAAAGTTCGCTGGAAGTTGGAGCTGACTCTGCAAAGGGGTCTTCCCAGGGATCGGCAACCACCCCATCTTCTACCGGAGTGGCAACCCCGGATGGCTCATCACTAATGGCTGCAAATAGGTTTTCATCTTCGCCCGACTCTGTGGGCGGAAAGAGTTCCCCGGAACCGGACTCAAGACCAGAGAGGTTGAGATCACTTTCATCCATCCCAGCAAACAACTCTCCCAGATCGCCTAATGCGGCATCTGATTCCCCGTCAGGTTCAACCTCAAGTCCACCATCGTTGAAGTCCCCTAGTTCTAATCCTGCATCCAGGTCTAAACCAGCAAAGGGATCTTGTTCATCGACAGGGGAAGCGATCGCAGACATCTCCTCTGTACCGAAGAGGTCATCCGATTCAGAAATGATTGATAAATCTTCCAGTTCATTGCTGCTTGAGGGGTCAATTGAGGGGAACCCAGTAGCTTCAGACTCAACGGAGGATTCTTCCTCTTCCAGCAGTTCGTCGCCAAACAAATCACTCAAATCATCATCTTTGGATTGAATGATGGTTGGAGCCGTTTCAGACTCATCAAACAGGAGATCGGAGAAGTCTACAGACTCGTCCATGTCGCTGGCTATATTCGCAGAACCAGACGTTAAAGCATCTCCATCCCTGATGATTTCTTCTTCCTGCCAGGTAGAACCCAGATCGGGAACTTCGCCTTCAAACAGGTCAGCCAGACTGTTCAATTCTGCCATGCCAACTTCGGGACCCTGCTGCCCAATTGCCTCCATTGAGAGCGGTTCCTCGCCAAAAACATCGCCAAAGTTGAGGTCAGAGGAAGATAGGTTGAGATGGGTGTCAGGAGTCAGATCCAAACCATCAAACAAAGATTCTTCATCAAACGATTCGGCGGAGTCGGAAAGGTCAAATCCCAGATCGGCGTTATCCGCTGCCGCCAGAAGATCGGCAAAATCACTATCGGCTGCGACTTCAACGGGAGCTGGGGTTGGTGCCATTTCCAGAAGTTGAGGGCAGGGAATAATTTCGTCAGCACGCCCTGCCAAGACTAGATCCTGTGCCTGCTTGATGTCTCGGATAACCACCGGAGCCAGTGTCCGATAGGAATTATTGGACTCGGCGATCGCCCGTCGTGCCGTCTCCACCAAGCCGCACCAGGCAGACAAATCAAACAACTCACCCATACTGACCAGTTCACGGCAGATTGCCTCTAGCTGATAGCGACCGGACACGTCTGCATCCGGTTGTTTAAACAGTTGCAGCATTTCCCGTAAACGGACGGGCACATCAGTACCAAAGGTTTGTGCCAGGGTTGCATCCAAGGATGAAGCAGTCACCAGATCACTTCCTGACAGAAAGCCTGTGGTCGGCATAGAGGTGATGGGTTCGGCTTCACTGACCAAGATCTCTAGGTGGCGTTCCAGTTCATCAAACGTAGGCTGAACGCCAGACAGCGTTGTGTTCGCCATTTCATCAGTCAGCCCAAAGGGACCCTGAAGTTGCTCTAATAACTCCTGCAACGCATCAAAAACTTTGAGCAGAAGACTTTCTAGTTTTTGATCCACTCGCACTCGCGATTCCTTCAAAATTTTGAAGAAATCTTCCAGGCGATGGGAAACCTGCTGAATACTGTTGAGACCCAGCATGGCAGCCCCTCCCTTGACTGAGTGTGCTGCCCGAAACAGCTCATTCACCATCTCCCCATCTTCAATGGTGCTTTGCAGATTCAGCAACCCCTGCTCAATCGTGTTGAGGTGGTCTTTTGCCTCCTCAATGAAGTAGCCCATGATTCGCTGTTGCTGTTCAGGCTGCATGGCTGTATCCCATCCCTTTGGAAAGTAAGAATTGCTATGGAAACGTGTGCATTAGCAGGATCGCGCCCCTAGACTGTAGACCAATGATAGCGAAAGTCTCCATACCCTGAATTCAGCTATTTGCGCTCGATGGTCTCTACCCGGAATCGTTCTACAGACGTTAACAGATCGCGGGCAACTCCCACCAGGTTTTGCAGCGAGGCAGATACGCGCTGCGCCTCCTGAGAAGTTTCCTGGGCGGTCAATTCCACTGACTGCATCACCTGAGCGACGGCGCGGGAAGTTTCAGTCTGTTCAACCGTATCCGCTGTAATCGATCGCACCAGTACGTCAATCCGGTTAGAGACCTGAATGATGTCCTCCAGTGATCGCTTCGCCTGTTCTGCCAGTCGCGTCCCCTCAATCACCTGCTGGGTGCCTTCTTCCATCGCTGTCATAACCGAGCCGGTTTCACTCTGGATTTGTAGTACAATCTGCTCAATTTCCTTCGATGCTTTCGCCGCCCGGTCTGCCAACTGCCGCACCTCGTCTGCAACAATCGCGAAGCCACGCCCTGCTTCTCCTGCGCGGGCTGCTTCAATACTGGCGTTCAATGCCAGCAGGTTAGTTCGTGAAGCGATTTGAGAAATCAGTGCCACGATCTTAGAAATCTCCTGGGAAGATTCTGCTAATCGTTTCACCTTACGGGTGGTTTCTGCGACCGTCTCGCGGATTTCCAGAATACCAGCGACCGTCCGCTCCACCGCTTCTCCACCCTTGAGTGCCGTTGCCGATGCCGAACGCGCCACTTCTTCGGCTTCACGGGCGCTTTCTGCCACCCGCTGAATCGACTCGGTCATTACCTGCACCGAGTTTAGCGTGACCGCCAGTTCCTCTGCCTGCCGTAAGGCATCGGATGACAGGCTACGGGCAAACATTTCGTTGTCAGTTGAACTCTTACTCACCTGACGGGCAGCCGTCTTCACCTGTTGCACAATTTCACGCAGGTTTTGAATGGTCAGGTTAAACGAGTCGGCAACCGCACCGAGGACATCGGCAGTGACCTCTGCCTGAACCGTGAGGTCGCCTCGAGCAGCCCCTTCCACATCGTCCAGTAACCGAATCACCTGGCGTTGCAGGTCTTCCTTCGCCTGCTCTTGCTCCTCTGCCTTCCGCTGTGCCTCACTGGTGGTTGTCAGAATCACCCGTGACATCTGATTAAAGCCGGTTGCCAATTGCCCAAACTCATCTTCGGCATAGACGGTTGCACGCGCATTCAGATTTCCCTGACACACCGCATTAAACTGGCTCTGCAAGTCATCCGTAGATCGCTTGATCTGTCTGGCGGTTATCTGTCCCAAGAAAAAGGCAGACCCCCCTCCAAATGCCATAGCAGCCGCTGCCATAATCCAGCTTGTACCCCTGATCTGATTGACGACATCTTCCCGCTGGCTACCAGGACCGTAGTTGGCTGCTAGGTTACCTGCCAGAGCGACTGCAACCGCAGACAGAACCCCAGCCACCCCAGCGGTAATCACTTGCTTAGTCGCGATCGGAGCATTTTCGAGAAAGGCAAAGGCACCTTGCTCGACGGTTGGGGTGGGTTCAGCGACCTGCTGATCCAGTTGGGTAAAGGTAGGAACCTGATCGGAGGTGCCGGAGATGCTAAAAACTTCGTCGTCGCGGATGAGGGAGCTGCTGCTATCCGTAAAGCTGAGAGCGTCAGCATCCTGGGAGAAACCGCGATCGCTGCTTGCCGCTCCTCCCGTCGCACTACCACCCGACAGGTCAAACCCCGCTCCGACCGCAGGACTGGTAAAGCCAGCCGAATTCTCGGACAGATCGAAGTCTGACAGGTTCCCCAAGTCATCAAACTCATCAAATTCATCTAGGAAATCAACATTGCTTTGCCCAGCCATGCCTGAGCCGCCAGACTCAGAACCATAATAGGAACTGTCTTGCGGATCTAAATCAAAGCTAGTAGGTGGATCGAACTGAGAGGTATCTGGTGCCCCAAAAGTCTGATCGTCCTGGTTATACAGCCCCGTGCTGCCCATGAATAGGGTTTCATCCTCAGTTGTCCGGCGATTCGGACTGGATTGAAACCCACCTGGTATATCCGATGGGGACGGATGATCTTCTAACGAGTAGGGCGAATGCCCAGACGGTTCTTCAGGCAGATCCAGAGGAGCAAAGGCATCATCAAACTCATCTAGGGCTGAGGCAAAATTACTGTCCCCGATACCTGCTCCTCCAATATCAGTTCCATAATCTAGAGCGGGTTCGTCCAAGCCAGAAAAAGGGTCTGACTGCATGTGAGTCGTCTGCTGGGGCGCGTCTGCCTCTCCGAGAGCATTGTCAGGCGGCTCATCAATGGCAAAGGGATCGGCGAAGGGGCTAACCCCATCGGCAGAACCAGGAAAACTTGAAAAACTGCCTTGCTCAAACTCACCAGCAGGCTCAAAATCCAGCGGTGGGATATCAAAACTTTGGTCAAATTCCCCTTCAGACCCCAGGCTAAAGTTTGGATCGTCCAAACCAAAGTCACCTGCTGTACCAAAGTCATCCTGATCTTGCCAGGTGGTTGGGGATTGAAAGCTGCCAAAATCATCATCCAGGCTGCCCAGACCATTTTCGTCAACTGTATTGACCCCACTTTCAACGCCAACAGCCCCTTCAGATTGAATCTGGCTGATGTTCGCTAGCCCATCGTTGGCGAATTTCCGAGTTTCATCATTGCTGTTAGCTAAAGCCAGGACATCCTGATATTGTTGACGGGCAATATCATACTGTTGTAACTGGTAATAGATGTGCCCCCGCAATAGACAGGCACTTGGATCATCGGGAAATTCTTTCACCAGGCGATCAACAATCTCAGCGGCTTCTTCGTAGTTACCCTGTACGTAGGCTGAAAAAGCCTGTTGATATCCCTGTTCAATTCCTGCCCCCATTTGCCTCCTCCCAGTTGAGTATTGAGTGCTGTAGCCTCGGTGTGGCGGAAGGTTGTGCTGGTGCAGGGTTAGCGATCGCCCCCGCTCCAGTCTTCATAACTCGTTCCTCAGTTTTACTTCCAATTCTGCTTTTTTTCACTCTTAATTCTCCTTGTTAAGCCGCCCACCGGGCTGATCGAAGAATTGACACCTGATCCAGTAATCGGAGAAACTTGCTTGCCTGATTGTCCAACAACCACTCACCCCGAAGAAAAGGAGCCACACTGTCTGGAACATTGGTGGGCATTTGAATTTCTTCAATATCGAGCCAGTCCATCCCCACAATTCGATCCACCGCCAGCCCCAACATAATGTCCTGATCTTCGACCGCAATCACAGGCACCTCCGGGCGATCGGTATTGAGTGCTGTTGGGTCTCCCAAAAACTGCCCCAAGTCTGCCACCCAAACGACCCTTCCGCGCACATTCAGCGTACCCAAAAGCAGAGGTGAAACATTCGGAACGGGTGTAATCCGATCGGGGGAAGGCGAAATGACTTCCCGAATTCCGGTTGCAGGCAGAGCAAATTCATTTCCTGATGCCACATAAAAACGCAAGTGTAACTCACCTTCAGGACTTTCTAACTCCTGAAATTCAGGAGCTTGATCCTGCCCTCTACCCGTTAAAAAATCCGGATTACCTACCATTCCACTGACCTCTAACCTCGCAATAGTTGTTTAACTGTGCCTACCAGTTCGGTGGGTTGAAATGGCTTCGCAATGTAAGCATCCGCTCCCTGTTTCATACCCCAGTAGCGGTCAAACTCTTCCCCTTTGGATGAACACATGACCACCGGAACATTCTGGGTTTTGGGGTCAGCTTTCAACCGACGGCAGACCTCATAACCATTCATACGCGGCATCACAATATCCAGAACCACTAAATCGGGGCACTTTCCTTGAATCTGTTCCAGCGCTTCTACCCCATCACTTGCCTCAGTTACACTTAACCCGCTCCCTCTCAACAGATCGGAGATCATCTCCCGCTGAGTAACACTATCTTCTACGACTAGAACTGTACTCATAATTCTTTACCTGCTTGCCGGTTGAAACGCCGCTGGAAAGCATTAACGTTCCTTACCCTAGTATTCACCTTAACTCTAATAGTCAATAAGGTACCCTCATTTATTAGTTAAACTATGGGGAAAGATGCCTTAAAGCGCACCAGTCATACCCTGTCCTTAACCGAACCTGCCAGAGAATCATCAACCGGCTGCCGATTTTCATAACCGCGACCTACATATTTTTCAACTAACATTAATAGCTCATTTTCTCCAAATGGCTTCGTTAAATAATCCGTTGCGCCCACCATTCTTGCCTTAACGCGGTCAATAAATCCATCCTTACCTGTTAGCATGACGATGGGAATCTGGCGAAATGCTGTCGATTTCCGCAACATACCGCAAAGTTCATAGCCATCCAGTTCGGGCATGGCAATGTCGCAGAGAATCAAGTCGGGTTTGATCTGGAATACCAGGCTGAGTGCTTCGAGGGGGTTGGCGATCGCGGTTGCCTCATATCCGTTTTGACTCAAAATATGCTCCACAGTTTGACGAATTGTAACCCCATCGTCAATACAAACAACACGCGGGGTTCTTGCTTCATGCCATAGCCCCAAATCCTTTGCTCGAATCGGGCGGGTAGATCCGCCTGACTCTGTTGTTTGGATAGGAAAGTCAATTAGTTGAATCATCCCTTTCTGAACATAGGAATAGATTGCCCGCGCAACGGTCAAGCTATCTCGATTCAGATAGCGAGCGATCTGGCGAATTGAGGTTTTTCCATCGGCGTAGCGGTTTAGGGCATTGAACGTATTGATTGACAGCATTGCCTGCAATGCCCCTATATCGGCAATGACCAGGCACTGATCAGGGGATTGGATGTGAGGGTAAAACTGCTTCCACTCCTGAACCTGAGTCATGATTTTTGCTAACAGAGGAGCAATTTCTAGCGTGGTTAACTGGGGAGACAACGCTGGACTCAATTCAAAGATGAAAGACCCCTGGTGCAAACTCAGCAGATCAAATAGCACCTCATGCACCATGCTCTGAATAATGCTGCGTCCCTGTACAGGAGTCAGGGTGTGATTTTCGAGCAGTGCCCACAAGTAGCCGTATTCTGGAGCATTGACCGCGGCGATCGAGGACACCGTTAGGCTAGCCAGCGGCACATCAATTTTATACCGACGCAAATAATCGTTCAGACGAGCCAGACTGGTATTGATATCCGAAGCGTAAATAATCCGACCATTCAGGAAAAAGACAAACCAGGAGCGTACTAATACTGGCTGTGGGGATCTTTCCTGAAGAAAGGGCTGACCGCCGCTGACCGGCGATTGCACTGGATAGGCTTCCACAAAAAGCTCACCCGTTCGCTGCCCCAGCTCAATGAGCTGTAAGATACTGCGAATGTCTATCTCGCTCAACTTACCCTGCATGAGACTTAGATCATCCTTTGAAAGTGCTGTAACCCCATAAACTGCCCATTCGCTAACTTTTGCAGGCTGTTCCCGCTATTTCACCCTGGTTTCTCAAGACTCTCTCACTATTAAGCCTTAGTCGCTCAGGCACATGATCCAATTAAAAAATTCTGAGATAGACCTTTTAACCGGCTCAAAAGCTGTTACCAATACAACTTTTATACCCCTCCTCTAGTTTCCCCGAATAGTTTCCTAAGCGGATCGATGCGATGCTGCCAGAATAGGGTGAACCCTGCCCTTCAACTTATCGATACCGCACCATCTGGGTTTCAAGGGGCAGACCTACCATAATCTATTTTGCTTTTGTGCCTCTCCTCTTCATGGTTCTTCACGAACATAAAAGGTCGCAATGTTAGATTAAAGGACAGTAAGCCCTAAAAATAAGGAGTAAAATACGGCGATCGAAAATTCTGTACAGCTCAGGAAATGGTAGTATTTGTTTTTCCAATTCCTGCCTTCTGAATGAAATTCGGTCAAAGTCAGCTTGAATCGCTTACCAATTAGAAGACGATTACCTATGGAATCGTAGCTTGTAAGGGGGTGTCATTTCTCGGTGCTGAGAGAGGCTTAGGGGATGACGTTGTCACTCCAGACTTTCTAAGTCGAGGCGAATGAAAAGATTCAGTCCAGCTAGTCTCTAGTCACTAAATGACATTCAAGCCTGGTGCTTTTTTCCTCCTGTTTAAGCCTCTCTGCCCTGATAGATTGGGGGGCAAGCCGGGCATCTTAGACATATACAAGCCATACATGGACTGTATTTGCGGCGATAGTTAGGTGATGGTTGTTGAGGTTGAAATGACCAAATTGAAACGACCAAAAGCTTCTCAGGGTAACATCAACATCGGCTCAGTCCAGGTGTTTGGATGCAAAGCCACGAAATTATTTGGGTGCAGCTAATTACAGTACAGGGTCGTTATCGATGAATGAGGATTGTTTTGGCAGGGTTGTCTCACTACACTAGGTCTAGCGGAAAGGACCAAATCTTCAGGTCACTCATCTAAATTGGGCACAGACACACAAGAGGGATTATCAGCGTGCTGTATCTAGCGGAAGTACAAAAGGGTAAAGGTGGTTTACTGGGCGGCGGCAAGGCAGAGCTAAAGCTGCTTGCCTGTCAGCGATCGGAGCAAAGCTGGAGTGCTGTCCCCGGTGAAGAAGCCGTTCTGTGTGAGGAAGCCAATAATTACAGTGCTGGAGCACTGGTACTGGTGGACCTGACATCCAACAGACAGGTACAGCGAGTTCAAGAAGCGGCTCGTCAGTTGGTGAGCATTTTGCAAAACTTTTCGCGCTTACAGGAAAAGTTTAAAACCCAAGAAGAAGAAATTGAGCAGTGGAAGCAGTCTTTGACTTATCAAAGTCAGGAGCTGAATCGTCGGGAAATGGAAATGGAAGCCCGACGTGAGCAACTTCAGCAGATGGAGGAGGACTTTGAACAACTAGAACAGCAACGACAAGAAATTGAGACGCAGCGTGAGGAAGTTAATCGACAGCGTGAGGAGTTTGACAGTAATCGGCAGGATTTAGAAGGAGCTTGGGAGCATTTGCGAGGAGAGATGCGTCGCCTGGAAGAACGGCAGGCGGAGTTTCAGCAGGCTGCTGTGCTAGATGAAGGGAATGCCCAAACGATTCAAGAACTCTTAAATCGGCTAGCAGGATCTAGCCCCCCCACCGAAGCGGTTCGAGAACAACTTGCTGGTTCCCTGGAGATTGTGACCCAGCAGCAGGGCTTGCTGAGTCAACACTGGCAAAACCTCGATCAATATCGCTCTACAGCGCAGCAAATGCAAGAGGAGGTTGACCGGCAGTCGCAAAATCTCCATCAGCGCTGGCTGGAATGGCATCAGGCACAGGAGTCTTTGGAACAGGCGCGAGCAGAATTGAAAGTTCAGCAAAGCTCTCTGACTAACAAGAGGGAGTATGCCAACATGTTGAGCTTGCAGTTGCAGAACCACGAGGAACTACACCAGCAGGTGTATCGGCTGGCAGATGTGTCTGAAAATGTGACCGTTGGTCATCAGATGGATGTAGAGGTGCTGGAGAAAATGCCTCTGGATGAGTTGCAGAGACTGGTACAGGATCTTGAACGGGATCTTGAAAAGTTGTCTCGGTTTGTAGAGAGCCAGGAAGAAGAGCTACGGTTTAAGCAACAAGAAATTGATGCTTTGCAGGCAAAGGTTCAGAGTGCCAGTGAGTTCGATCGCCTCAATTTGGAAAACGAGCTGGCAGATGAGCAGGATGGCTACCAGATGTTGAACGAAACACTGGTGGGTCAGCGGCGCAGTTTGCGTGAGCGGAAGAGTATCTTGGGGCGACACCAGGCGATTTTGAGGCGACGGCAGGGTATTGGGGATGGTGCGAGTCAGGATGTGGGAATTGATTTAGGTCCCATCTTGGGGCAAATTGATGGCCATCGTCACCAGCAATCCGATGAGTTGCAAAAGCTGGAGAACCAGATTGCTCAGATGCAGAGTGCAATTGAACAAGCTCAGGGGATGGTTACTACGCAGACGGCTGATCAGGAGTTTAAGCGGGGTGGGCTGAGGCAGGAGGAAGAAACCCTTCTAAGTCGCCGCAGAGAAGTGGCGGAGCTTTGGGGGCGGGTGAATCTGTACCAAGAGATGCTGCAACCAGTTCAGGATGGAGTCGATGGGCTGCGACAACGGTTAGAAGCGGTGGCTGACTCACTGGGTCAAATGCAGGAATCGGGTGACCATCAGGTTCAGGCGATCGCAGAAATGCGTCAGATCATTGTCAACTTAACCAATACTCCTGAATTAGCCGCCTCATAAAGAGATACCAGGTTTCAGACGTGAGTTGTTAGAGTAGGGGAATGTGATTTCTAACCCCTGCATCTTGAGTTGCCATAATTTCTTATGTTTGATGGCTTTTGGCGGATTTCCCCTGGGACTGGCTCAACTGAGGCAGCGATCGTTTCCTACGAATTCACTCGCGAGTTTTACCGGGAGATGAAATATCGTGAAGCTCATGAAGCTTACTGCCAGTGGTATCAGGAAACCGCCAAAAAACATCGGCAAGAACTTCAACGGATGCAGGGTGACGTTAACATATTGGGCTGGTTTTACGAATGGCGAAATTAGCTTTCAGAAATAAGATCCAGTTCATTTGCCTGAAAGTGCGCCCTGAATTTCCCGCCAAATTTGACTAAATAGGGGAGGTTGGCACTAATAGGTCTGCCCTGCCACTCTCGTACTATACCCAGCACCTCTCCCTCCTGCCCTTCCATATCGAAGGGTTGGTTGCGGTGTTCAGGATGATGGTAAACGATGACGGACTGTGTCACTCGGACACGACTTCCGACCGAAAAAATTTCGCCAGATTGCATAACGTGCGCTTCCTGAATAACAGTCATCTCCTCTACCAGTACACAGATTCAATAGATTTTTTTAGCAATTCCTTATCTTTACATAAGACTGTCCCCGTCGCTCATCAACCCAATTTTTCCAACTCTTTGAAGTGGGATGAACCGCTCACGAAAGCGCTGAAAGCTATCCGGATCTAAACGTGACCAGGTGATGATCCCAAGCCCACCAACCAACACAAGCACCACGATCGCTCCCAGAAACATGAGCGCACGTTTGGTTGCTTGATTTTTAGCCGCAGAAGATTTGGTTTGTGTTGGATCACCCGTAACTTCCTGCCTCAGAGATTGGGATGCCGTTGACCACTCAGAGCCTCTACTTCGACCATCAGAAGTTTGGGGTAGAAGCACCTCTGGCATGGGAGAAGACACATGACAGTGAAGCAAGGCAATGGTGGAATTGTCGTAGCCATTGTGTTGATTTGCCAGATCCAACCAGGTTCTGACGGCAGTATCCAGCGACATTTTGCTGTTTAGCACTGCTCTTGCTGTTTCTGCCCAGGTGCGCTCAATCAATCCGTTATCGCTCACTCCATCCGAGCAAAGCAACAGTAAGCCATTTTCTTCCAGGATGAAGCGCTGAATAGTGGGATGAATAAAGTCTGCATCCCGTGTCCCAAGTGCCTGGGTCAGCGCACCAGCATCGGGGCGATGGATCCCTTCATGATAGAGTGCCCGCCCTGTGCGAACCTCCCGCGTGACCACATTATCATCTACGGTCAATGAATAACAGTGACGTTGGGTGAGCCAATAGGCGCGGCTGTCGCCGACATGTACCAGGTAGAGTTCATGCCCATTTTCCGCAAACGTACTGCCGCCTTTTTTGACGCGCTGAGGTAGCTGGATTGCCATAACCAGGGTAGTCCCCATGCGGCGGCGGTCTTCCCTCTGTTGGGCATCATTTTGACTGGCAATCAAATTGTTGACAACCCTCACAGAGCTTTCCAGTTGTTGCACCACCAGTTCCGGTGGTACAGGCTCTTCTGCGTCAGCAATTTCAGAGAGGAGTGCCTGCATCTGAGGTTTGAGGGACTGTACCGCAATTTGGCTGGCAACCTCTCCCCCTTCGTGCCCGCCGATACCATCGCAGACGATCGCCACCCGTGGCATCAGCCCATCTACCTGGGAAGGTTGGTTGAGTGTGAGTGGGTAACAGGCATCTTCGTTGTGTTCCCGCTCCGGTCCAGTATCTGTGCCTCCTGCCACCTTCAGGTTCAGGGGAAGTTGGGCTGCCTGTTCCAGGAGTAACTGGTTCAGTTGGGCCGCGATCGCTCCCGGCTCTTCCTCTGCCTGCATCTGCTGACAAATGGAGCGTAACGGCTCGATCAACTCTGGTTTGGCACTGTCCACCCAACTCAGCCACAGATTCGATAAATCAGCCAGCCCCAGGGCAAGCTCTGAGTCGGTGGAGGCAGCCAGTACATCAGTGTCATGGTAAAGCTGGCATAGGCGCACTCGCCAGCCCTCAACCCGAATGTTATCAGCAGCTAACAGGCTGGTAGCGACTCCCAATTCTGCCAGTGGTTGCCAAAGCTGGAAGATCTGCCATAGCCAGTAAACCTGTCGAACCGCCGTTGCCGTTGCCCAGGCTTCGGCGATCGCCGGGTAAAGAATACCCGATGGGTCTAGCGGTACATTGTCTAGGAGAAAAATTTCCTCGTCTAAAAGCTCACCATTTTGGATGCAAAACCCGTAGACCTCTGGAATATGGAGACGGTAGGGATACAGATATAAATAGGGCAGTACGACATCTGACCAGTCTGCGGGAACATCGGGCGGCAGACTGGGTTGGGTATCTAACCAGATGCGCCGTGCGGTGACATAATACCTGCCGCCGACCTGACTGGTGGCGGGAATCTGTTCCGCAGACTTGCCTACCGCCAACAGGTAGCGGTAGATCAGCGGAGTGCCGCACGCTCCACAGACCGAGCTTCCGAGGGGATTGAGGGGGGCGGTGCAGTTAGCGTTAGGGCAGCAAATCTGCGGTTTGGGTTGGCTCATGGGCGAATCATAGCTCTTTTAACTGGCTCACCTAAAGTTAAGTGGATTGTTCCGACAGATCAACCACGTCCACACTAGACTGGTCATAGAAGAGTCATGACAGGGATTGTTCGCACAATGCCAGCCGTTCCCTTGCCATTGACCCAACAAGATTGAGAATATCGGCGTAGATTCTCGCAGTTTGTGGGGAATTCTAGCAAGACACCTGTGTAAAATTTGGCTAACACTCCTAATTAAAACCATCGGATAACACCGATAAATTTTTTCCGCAGTTTTTACAAAAGGGATAGTTTTATCCGAAACCTGTGGCTTGCAAACTGGATCCAATATTAGGTGATGAATCTCTTTTCATTCAATCAACGTGTGGAGCAGTTGATATGACGCTAACTCCCACCATGCTATGGCTGGTGATTGGTATTGCCCTGTGTCTGGCAGAAGTGTTTACACCTACTGCCTTTGTGGAGTTCGTTATGGGCATTAGCGCGCTGGTGGTTGCGGCGATCGCCCATCTCATCCCGTTCAGTCTCCAGATTTTGCTCTGGATGATTCTGTCCCTCACCCTGGTATTGGTTTCCCGTCGATTTGTCCGCCAGAAAGCTGCAAAGAAACTGGATGCGACGGATGGCGAAACTCTGACCGAAATTCCGGCGGGCAAGACAGGACGGGTACTGTATGAAGGGAATTCCTGGTCTGCCCAGTGTGAAGATGACAACCTGGCGATCGCTCCCCAACAGAAAGTCTACATCGTCGGACGGAAAGGCACGACGTTGATTGTGATTCCAGAAAACAGTGTGCGGGATTAATGATGGTTTAGTCATTGGTCATTGGTCATTGGCAGGTATTAACGGGATGTGCAACTAATTTACCCTCATCCCCACCCTTTTCCCCCAGGAGAAGGGCTTTCAGACATTTCCTGTCCTCTCTCCCATCGGGAGAGGGTTAGGGTGAGGGCAATTCTTGCAGGCATTTCAGCAAAGTCGCACATCGCATTATTAATGCCAATGACCAGCGATTAGTGACTAATGACCAATGACCAAATTGATCCCCTATCTCAAATTCATTCTATAAAATTCTAGGAGGATTACCCATGTGGGGTTGGTTGATGGCATTGTTAATTGGGGGCGGAGGGCTTGCCCTGTCAAGCACCAGAGTGATTCAGCAAGGAAACGAAGCCCTCGTCGAACGGTTGGGAGTCTATGACCGCAAGCTACAACCTGGATTAAGATTTGTCGTTCCCGTGCTAGATCGCGTTTCCTACCGGGAAACCATCCGGGAAAAAGTGTTAGATATTCCCCCCCAGCCCTGTATCACCCGTGACAACGTTTCCATCACCGCGGATGCCGTGGTGTACTGGCGAATCGTGGATATGGAAAAAGCGTACTACAAAGTCCAGGATTTGCATATGGCAATGGTCAACCTGGTGCTGACTCAGATCCGCTCAGAGATGGGGAAACTGGAACTGGATGAAACCTTTACAGCCCGCTCTCAAATCAATGAGATATTGCTGCGCGATCTGGATATCGCCACGGATCCCTGGGGTGTGAAGGTAACCCGTGTAGAACTACGGGATATTATCCCCTCCAAGGCAGTACTGGAGTCGATGGAACTGCAAATGTCGGCTGAAAGGCGCAAACGGGCAGCGATTCTGACTTCTGAAGGGGAACGGGAGTCAGCCGTGAACTCTGCCCGAGGAAAGGCGGATGCCCAAATTCTGGATGCTGAAGCGCGTCAGAAAACGGTAGTGCTACAGGCAGAGGCAGAAAATAAAGCGACTGTCTTGAATGCCCAGGCGCAGCGTCAGAGCCAGGTTCTTAAGGCACAGGCAACGGCAGAAGCGATCAAAATTGTGGAACAGATACTCAACAGCAGTCCCACGGCAGCAGAGGCAGGAAAACTGTTGCTGGCACTGGGTTACCTGGATATGGGTAAGACCATTGGTGAAAGTAATAGCAGCAAGGTCTTATTTATGGATCCCAACAGTGTTCCCGCTGCTCTCCAGGGAATGTTGTCAATGGTAGAGAACAACCGAGGCTAAAAAGAGCATGGTTGAAAAGCAGGATGATTTGACCTTCTCAAATCATCCTGCTTTGCTTTTTATCCCAAAAGGCTTTGTCTCAAATCGCGAATAGCTAGTGAGGATGGCTCAAGTTTTGGAGTAGTGCTTTCAGCCCTAGAATTGGCAATTGTTTTAATCATTCCAACTTTTTTTCTGTGGTATCAGAAGGTATCTTAAAGATTTATTCGGGGTTAATGCAGTTGGAGGAACCTTTGTGGCAAAACGTACACCAAAAGGGGAAGCAAGTTCCAATACAGCCGCCTCCCCGCAAACTCAGCTTGAGACAGAACTAAAATCTCTGCTAAAGCAGAAAAAATATCGTCAGGCACTGGATCAAATTCATAAAGTTCAGCGATCGCAGCCTGACCTTAAGACTACGCCTTCAGAAGCTGAGATCTGGTTACTGCGGGGTCAACAGGAATTCCAGAAGCGGGATTGCAAGCAAGCCGATAGTTCCTTTCGCCGCGCCTTTCATTGGGATTAGTGGGAGAAGTCCACTACTGGCTGGCAAAAACCTTACTGGTGCGAGACCAACTGGATGGGGTAATCTCACTGATTCAGCCTGTTTTTGAAGACGGTAGTTTGCCCAAAGACTATAGTATTTGCTACGCCAAACTATTACTGCTCAAGGGCGACACAGCAGCCGTTGAACAACTATTGAATAAACAGTCAAAACGGTTTCCATCTGCCCATCAGCACTGGCTGCGTGGAGTTCTGAACCTGAAAGTGGAGCAGACCGAAACCGCCCTGGAATTCTTTCAAAAGGTCAAGCGTCCTGTGACAGCGGGCGATCGCCCCGATATTTGGCAAATTTATACTTAACAGGCGCTCCAGCAGTGGGAAGTGGCGGCACTTAAGTTAGGGCTGGGAATCCAGACCACAAACATGTAGGGATTTCTTTGGGAAAACCGACCTATGCTGGGCATCCGAATCCTTGAATTTGTTGCCGAAAACAATCCCCATAAAGCTGCCCATATTTTGCTGAAGCTGGATCGTCATTCCTCTAGATTCCCAGAACTAGCTACGATTCGTCCGGCATTGTTAGCTCTGGCGGGGCAACAGTCAGTGGCAGAAGGGGAAATGCCCTGTGCCGTTCGGTTTTGGCAGCAATTGCAGAAAGAGCAGCCCATTGATCCCCAACTGGCGGTGAATTTGATGAAAGCCCTGGATCTGAATCAGGATTACCAGGAGCTACAGCGATTGATCACCCGGATCATCAAATGGTTAGAGCAGGACTTTAAGCAAAACCCCCAAAACTGGTCAGAGGAGCGTCATAAAGCGGCGCTTGTCTATGCCCACTGCCGTCTGGCAGATACCTGGATGGTGATGGGGCGCGAGCGCACCGCCATGGGTGAACTGAAAACTGCAGAGCGGATTGATCCTAAGTCACCTGAAATTAAAGGACGATATGGACTGATTGTCGTCTTGGAAGAACGCTATGAGGAAGCAACCCAGCTATTGAGCGAGGCATTGGAGGAGGGATGTCGTTACCCAGAAGTCTATACCGTTCTAATTAAAACCTGGAGGGAACTCGGTTAGCTCAGAAGCATCTCATAGATGTCCGTCGTCGGTTTGGCAAGAAATTTGGTGATCTCAACCCTGAAGTGGATGTAGAGGTACTTCCCTGGGTGGATGCCCTTTCTACTGAGGACTACTCCTTGTTTAGCCATCGCTACAAGGAGGGAGCAATCGCGACCCAGCCATTCGAGCCTGTCAGATTTTTGATGATGCGGTTCAAGGAGAACCCACGGGTAGCGGCAAAGTTTCTCTGGATCAAACTCAGGTAGTTCAAGAATGGGATCAATTGCTGCAACAATTATCGACCAAAGAACAGGTGCCCACCTTACAGGCGATCGCCCTCTCCATCCTGCTCTTCGCTAAACGAGAAAAAGGGATTGCTGCCCTGATCACCCAGTACATGGTGAAGTTGTTTGAGTTGGGAACTCAACAACCAGAAGCGAAAGAGGCACATCTGGTGATCCTGGACTGAAAGAACGCGACCCCAAAAAGCTGCAAATTCCTTTCCAGACTTACCTCGATGCCACGATTGATCCAGAAGCGCTAAAACAATTACGTCAGCGTGTCATCAGTCAACTGGAGGTCAGTTTAGATGAGATGATTCGGGAGACATTTTGAGAAGGATGAAGGATGAAGGCAAAAGGCACCTACTGACACCTATTCGCTACTGACGGTTCGGGTGGGATCGCTGTCGAAGCCTGAGCGCTCACAGCAAAGCTCCTGATACCAATTTCATTTAAGGATGAGCAGAACTAACCCTTGTCAGGCAAGGGGTTTAAGCCCCTTGTTCAGTACAGCCTCATAAAGAAATGGTATGACCACTGATTCTTTTCCTCACTCTAACAACCCACAACTAATAACTAACAACCCCCTACCCCCTCCTGCCCCCGCCCATGCTTGATCAGCAAGCCTTATTTAACCAATTTCTCAACCCCCCTTCCCTCCTCTCCCTCTCGCCGCTTCTGCCATCGCTGTGGTGTCGATCTCGCCCCTCTGATTCACCTTCATGATCAGGCTATCTGGCATTACAGACAGGCAATCGAGGCATTAAAAGCAGGGGATTATGCAACTGCCATTGCTCAGAATCATCAAGCGATCGCCCTCAACGCCAACCAGGCAGATTTTCATGCTTTAGCTGGGCAACTCTGGGCGTTGCAGGGAGAATTTAAACGGGCAATTGCTGCCTGGAAAAAGGCGCAAAAACTGGATCCTACACATTCAACTGCAACGGCTTTTCTCCAGTGGTTAATGCGGTTTTAACTCTGCATCGATTCTTTATCAATATTTGTTCCTCTATCAAAATTTATTTATATTTTTAGAGGATGCTTTAAAGGTCTATTTTCCTGTGTCCTTGTCGGCTATTCGCAAAGCGTTCCCGCAGGGTAGGCGCGGCTATACGGACACTAGCGAAGCAAAGCGAAGCCATACCCGCAGGTTACGGAAACACTTGTTTGTCTGAGTCCGTGCAGGCGGACTTTGTTTGCTTAGTCGCCGTTTTAACCGCTGGACACTTTTCAAACAACGTCTTACCTGCTTCCCTAAGAACTAATCGATAAATTTATTCACGACTAACCCCTGGAAGTGTTAGCTCTAGGGATTAGAAGCAATCAATTACTACGAACCTGGTTCCTATATTGCAAATGATTCTTGATAGGTGAAAAACCTCTGCTTGACTCCTAATTTGACCGTGATAGATTGAAGATACTGTCAATAAAAGCTCCTAAACGTGCCAAGAGGGGGAAATCATGGCTGATACTCAAAGTTTATTGCGCTCCTTTAATCAGGTTTATGACAATCCGGTTTTATTTGATCATTCGGTAACTGCACCCATTTGCGAAGGTCTCAACATTGCATTAGCAACTTTTCAAGCGCTCTATTTGCAGTATCAAAAGCACCATTTTGTGGTTGAAGGTGCGGAGTTTTATTCCCTGCACGAGTTCTTTTCTGAAAGTTATGAACAAACGGAGGGGTATGTTCATAAGCTGGGAGAGCGCCTGAATGGGTTGGGCGGGACTCCTGCGGCAAGTTTCACTAAGTTGGCTGAATTGTGCTGCTTCACCCCTGAACCCGATGGCGCTTTTTCCTGCCGCCAAATGGTCGAAAACGATCTCCAAGCAGAACAAGCGGTCATCAGTCTATTGCGGCGACAGGCAGGACAGGCAGAAAGCCTCGGCGATCGCGCAACCCGCTATATGTACGAGCAAATTTTACTGGAGACAGAAGATCGGGCATTCCATCTGGCACACTTCCTGGCGCATGACAGCCTGACGCTGGCTTATGTGCAGGGGACGAATAACTAGTCGGCTACACCGTTTGGTAACGATTGGATAAGGCAAAGCTCCGCAAAACGATGCTGACTATCCGCCGCTCCATTCCTGGGGATGTCTGGAGGGAAAAGAGCGATCGCCTCTGCACCCACCTTCAAACTTCCCCCTGGTTCATCCAGGCTGATACCGTTCTCGCCTACTTCAGCTTTCGCCAAGAGCCAGATCTCAGCCCCCTCTTTGCAACAGGACAGGCAACGACCAGTAAAGTCTGGGGATTCCCTCGCTGTGTCGAAAAATCTCTCTCCTGGCACATCTGGGCATCGGACAGCCCTTTTCTGCTCCAGCCTGGAGCCTATGGTATCCAGGAACCCCACCCCAACTCTCCTATCCTGGAACCAGACCAGGTGGATTTGCTTTTGGTGCCTGCCGTTGCCTGCGATCAGCGAGGCTACCGTCTGGGCTATGGGGGTGGTTTTTACGATCGCCTTCTGAGTCAACCAGCGTGGGCAGCGAAACGAGCGATCGGCATTGTGTTCGACTTCGCTTACCTTCCTCATCTGCCTGACGACCCCTGGGACAAGCCCCTGGAAGCAATTTGCACGGAATCAGGTCTCTTTTTTCCACCCATTCCGTCAGACTTAGACTCCAGCCCACTATAGTTATGAATGACAGATGACTGGAGGCAGCTATGTTTGGTTTGGGATGGCCCGAAGTGGCAATTATTGTGGTTGTAGCAATTTTGATTTTTGGTCCTAAAAAGATTCCAGAACTAGGCAGTACCCTTGGGAAAACTCTGCGTGGCTTCAAAGAAGAACTCAACCAGGCAGAGGAAGAAGAGCAGGATCAGGATGGGGATTATCGGAGTTAGATTTTTCCCTTACCCCTTCCCTGCCATCAGTAAACCGAGGTGATGAATGTCTGCATCTTGAGCGGCGATCGCTCCTACGATGTGCCCTTCGTAGAGGACAAGAACGCGATCGCTTAACCTCAAAATTTCCTCCAGCTCGGTTGAAATTAGCAGGACAGCGACTCCTGCATTTCGCTGCTCAATTAGCTGATGGTGGATGTACTCAATGGCGCTGATATCGAGTCCGCGTGTGGGTTGGGCAGCCAGAACAATCTGGTGGTTGTGGGAAAGTTCTCTACCCAAGATCATTCGCTGGGCGTTGCCACCGGACAGTTTGCCTGCTGCGGTTTTGATCGAAGGAGTACGGATGCCAAACCGCTGAACCAGTTGCAGAGAGTAGTTCCAGATGGCACGCAGGTTGAGAAACCCCCGTTGATTAAAGGGAAAATTGTGGACTTCACGCAACACAGAATTTTCCGCAACCGAGAAGTTGGACAGTAGCCCCATGCCATAGCGATCGCTGGGGATGTGTGCCAGCGTGCCCGCCAAATGAATGTCGCCCTTTTGCAAGGGACGCAGGTGGGCGATCGCTTCCTCTAGTTCCCGCTGTCCATTGCCGTCTACTCCGGCGATGCCGACAATTTCACCCGCATGAACCGTCAGGTTAACTCCCTTCAAGGCGGGCAAGCCGCGATCACTCTCTACCCAAACATTTTTCAAGTTCAGCAATGCTGCCCCTGGCTCACAGTCTTTCTGGGTGCGGGAAAAACTGACTTCACGCCCCACCATCATCTGGGCGAGTTGTTGTTCGGTACAATCCTTGGTTGCAACCGTGCCAATGGTATGACCATCTCGCAACACGGTGACGCGATCGCAAACTGCCATGACTTCGTTCAACTTATGGCTGATGAAGATAATGGAAGTGCCCTGTGCTGCCAGGGTTCGCAGAATACCCAGCAGTTCTTCTACTTCTTGCGGGGTTAACACGGCGGTCGGCTCGTCCAGAATCAGGATTTTTGCACCCCGGTCAATTGTTTTCAGAATTTCGACCCGCTGCTGCTCCCCAACGGACAAGTGCCAGACCTCTGCGGTTGGGTCAATCCGTAACCCATACTGATCAGACAACGCTTTCAGACGGGAATATAGCCGCTTTTCATCCTCTTTCAAAATCCCAGATGGCTGCCCCAGGATAATGTTGTCGGCAACGGTAAAACTTTCCACCAGCATGAAATGTTGATGCACCATGCCAATGCCAGCGGCGATCGCATCCCGTGGCGAATGAAGCTTTACAGGTTTACCCGATAGCCAAATCTCCCCAGCATCGGGTTCATACAGACCACAGAGAATGTTCATCAGGGTTGTCTTGCCTGCCCCATTCTCCCCCAGTAAGGCGTGGATTTCTCCAGTCCGCAACTCGAAGTTGACACCATCATTGGCAATCACGCCAGGGAAATGCTTAGAAATATCCCTCAGTTCAACTGCCAGGGGGGGAGAGGCGACATCCACGGTGGAAGCAGAGTAGGCATCAAGCTCAGTCATGGTAGAGAGAATAGGTCATACCGGACTACCATATCAGTCTGCCCTGTCTAACGGGGTAACGACCCACACTCCGAGGCTTGTTAAGTAAACTATCCAGTCGACAGGATGCTTGGATGAATTGGACTCATTACTCAAGTTTGTTAAACTCTGACCGATATTTTACTGTTCCAACCCATCCATCCAATGCGCCACTTTCCAACTCCAGCACCATAAACGCCTCATCGGGCACGGCGTATTCACATCTCAATCCCTTTTCCCTGGCTGGAATAAACCCAAACCGGGGATAGTATGCTGGAGAACCCAGCACGACAATGGCATTGCAGCCGAACCGAGCGCACTCTTCTAAACCATGCTGAATCAGTAATGACCCAATTCCTTGTCGCTGATAGTCAGGTAGCACCGCTACGGGCGCTAATCCAAGCACGAGTAAATCATCCGCCCATTCCCCTTCAATTTCAACTGGGCTAAAGAAAATGTGTCCGACAATTTGCTCGAATTCAACTGCAACGAAGGAAAACGTAGACGCAACGCCTCGCAACTGATCAACTAAATCTGCCTCACCCTCTCGCCCAAACGCTGCAACATTGACCCGGTGGATGGCTTCTATATCTTCTGACTTCTCAGCTCTGACTTTCATACCTTTAGAACTACTGATTGGGTAGTGTTCTAGATCTGTTGTTTCCCACATTCCGCAGGTTGCACACCACAGAAAGAGTGATTTATTTTGCGGTTCCACCAAGAACTAAACGGCAGAACGTAGTCTTGAACATCTATAGAAGCTTGTCAAAGTACGGTCACTTCTCAGGGGGTTCCCATTCGCTGGGTGACCCAGATCGGTTCGCCGTTTTCGCTAATTTGCTGTTTTGCTAAACGCCAGGTTTTGCCCTCCTGCTGGCGTTGCAGGTAAACCTCAAACGGATTTTGGCTTTGAGTGACTTTGCGGGTTGGCAGTTTTACCGTGTAGTCGTAAGTGCCCTGGACCTGGTATGCCTGTAGGTCGTCAATTTTGAGCGGTGTTGTTTGATTGACCGAAACTCGATTAATGGTGAGGCTCTCCGGTGGCAGGTCAAGTCGGAGTTGCTGGCTAAGCAATTGCTGAGTCTGACCAAGTTGGAGGGCGATCGCCTGCTCTACCAGTTGACGACTAGGACCGGGACCCACTGCACTACAGCCAGTGAGGATCACGACAACTGCGATCGCACCCAGTATTCGCAATACCGACTTCCCTAGCGCCCTTGTTCTCATGCGATGGTTACCATGTGGCTAACGGTCTTCCTGGCAAGCTAGCTTCCTTCCAGGGTTAGTATAAAGCTGAACGTGTCCCGATTCTGAAGCGAAAACAGAACCATGTCGAATAAATCCCTCAACCTGAGCGATCGCCTCTACGAGTACCTCCTCTCCGTCTCGCTACGGGAACCTGAAGTTTTGGCAGAACTGCGGCAGGAGACGGCTCGGCATCCCAGGAGCGGAATGCAAATTGCACCGGATCAGGGACAGTTCATGGCACTGCTGATTCGGCTAATTGGGGCGAAAAAAGCACTGGAGGTCGGGGTTTTTACAGGTTATAGTTCCCTCTGCATCGCCCTGGCGCTACCTTCGGACGGTAAGCTGATCGCCTGTGATATCAGCGAAGAGTATACTTCTATTGCCAAACGCTACTGGCAAAAGGCAGGCGTAACAGACCGAATTGATCTGCGCATTGCCCCCGCTCTCGAAACATTGGATCAGCTTTTGGTCGCGGGACAGGCGAATACCTTCGATTTCGCCTTCATTGATGCGGATAAGGAAAACTATTTAAACTACTACGAACGCGCCTTCCAATTGGTTCGCCCCGGTGGACTGATTGCGGTTGATAATGTTCTCTGGAGCGGGGCTGTGGCAGATCCATCCGTTCAAGACGAAAGTACCCAGGCAATCCGTGCATTCAATCAGAAATTGCACTGGGATGAGCGGGTGAGTCTTAGCCTGGTGACGATCGCTGATGGTCTGACCCTGGCAATGAAGCAGTAGAATCACTAACCCACTCTTACTCCCCCACTTTTTTCACCGTGGGAAGTTGCCGAACCTGATTCCACCAGGTTTTTAGCTTGGGAGTGTCAGCCGTGATCAACTCAAATTCTGGAGTTTTGGAAAGATAGATGAAGATAGGAATGAGGTAAAAATCGGCAATGCTAATTTCATTGCCAAGCAAATAGGGACTGCCCACCATCAACGACTCGATCGCCCCTACAGAGGTCTTGGCAGGCCCAACGGCACTGGCAACCTTGTCTTCGTCGGTTTTACCACCTTGGCTTGGCACGATCAAACGCTGGATCACAATGGTACCAATGGCAGAGGGGTACAGATAGTTATCAATAATTGCCATGATCTGGCGCATCCGAGCTTGAAGCAGTGGATCGGATGGGCTGAATTTGTGATTGGCTACGACCGTATCCAGGTAGCCAGTAATGGCAGCCGTTTCATAAATGATTTCACCATCGACTTCGAGGGCGGGCACCTTACCAAAGGGATGCTTGGCAAGATACTCTACTGACTGGTTTTCACCATTGAAGATGCTGACTTCCTTAAGGTCATAGTCTGCCCTGGCTTCTTCCAACAACAACCGAACGGTACGGACATAGGTACTAATAGGAGTTCCGTGGACAGTGAGTTTTGCCATTTTTCTTTGACCTAAACCTATATACTTTCTTCGTCTATATCATCTTTCTTCGCGCCTGGCGGGTTACGACTCACCTTTGCCGGACACAAAATCATTTCCCTCCTACGGTACCCCACAAACCGAATATAGACCGATTCTCCTGGATGAATATCGGGTGAGTCAGGCTGGTGCAGTTGGGGATCGAAAGCAACCTCTTCCCAGATTGATCCAATGGTTTCGTAGCCCCAAGCCTGAAGCAGACTTGCCAGGGGCGTAAACATCCCGGTCAGGCTTTTAGCTGGCAAATCCGACTTGGCGTGGGCAATCTTGCTGACGGTGGGGTAGCCAACCAGTAAAGGCTGTAACTGCTGGAAAGTAGAAAGGTGGAGTTCATCCGCCAATTTGGCTTGCTGCTGTTGCTCAGTTTTTAATGCCTGTTGCAAGCAGTCGCACTCCTGAATCAGCCGTTCCTCCCGCTGCTGCCAAGCCTGCCGCTGCTGGAAATAGTCCTGCATCAACTGATCGTTCTGCTGTTGAAGTGCTTGCCGCAGGCGGGCACATTCCTGAGCTAACTGGGTCTTCTGCTGCTGAAACTCCTGCTGATTGTGCTGGTAGTCCTTTTTCAACTGCGAGAACCGATCCCACAACCGATCACCCGTTGGTGAATGGGGACGCAACAACCAGAAAATCAGCAGGACGAAACCCACCTCTAGAAAGAACCCAAACCAGAGCAGGTTGGTTTCTGACATCGTGTCAAAGCCCAAACATTAGGAAATGGTGATCACCCAGGTGCCAAGATAGCGCAACAGGGGCACGTCTCCCGGTGAAAGAATCTGGCAATTAAAGTAAAACATGCCGCCAAAATTGGGATTGCGGACATTGGAAAGCTGGATCTCCACCTTGCTGCCCGCCGGAACTGGCTCAACCGGGAAAATCTCAATCATGTTGTTTTCCTTGTTCCAATTGACCTCTTGCAGGGGCACAGACTTGTCCCTGACGATTATCTCGACGTTTTTCGGGTCAAACTCCCCCTTGTAGTAGTCGGGGTAGGAAATGGCAAACTGAGCCACCGCCAGTTGCATCTTCTTCTCTGGAATTCTTAGCCGGTAACGATCCCATGAACCCGATCGCCCACCAAAATCCAGACGGTAGTTGAGGTTATCTTCCCGCTTAACCCCGCCCCAGAGCGTGAGTCCGGGTAAACCCTGAGCAAAACTGAAAGCAGGAATTGCCCCAACCAGGCAGGTGGCGATCGCCAAGCCAGACAGGGCACGTTTCATAGGAAAGTTGAAAGACATAAGTTGCTTACCCGAATGAGCAGAGGTTAGTGAGTGAGTAGACGTATATGAATTTATCAGGTTACTGATGGGTGATCTCACCTGATCACCATCATACCGAGGGCATAGACAGATTGGGGTGTAACAAAAGTTCCTTTAAAGCCTGGACATCAACGATTTACCTCCGATAAGTTTGAATATTTATGAAGTTTTTTTATTTTTCATAATGAAATCCATAAGTCGGAATCATAAGACAACGTTAAAGATACAAATCGTGGAATCGGAATCGCCCTAGGATTCAAACAGTCTCCCAAAATACCACCAGGAGAATTCCCGCACTCTCTCGGAACGGGTTGCCATCCCTTAGTGAGTGCGAATCATTGATTACCGAGCGAGGTTTGGAAGCGCCCATGACGATTGCGATTGAAAAAGAAACGGAAAAAAATGAGCAGCCCCTGGCTGAGTCAACGGTGCGGAAACGGATTGGGATCCCAAAGGAAGTCTTTCCTAATGAGTGTCGGGTAGCGGCGACACCAGACACTGCTAAGATCCTGCAAAAAATGGGGTTTGAAGTCCTGATTGAGCACAACGCAGGACAAAATGCCAATTTTGCAGACAGCGCCTATGAGGAAGTGGGTTGTCGGATCGTCCCTGATGCTGAAACTTTGTGGAGTTCGGCAGATATTGTCCTCAAGGTGCGGTTGCCTGAGATGCACCCAACCCTAAACAAACATGAGGTCGATCTGCTGCCTGAAGGCGGAACCCTGATCAGCTTTATTTACCCCGCTCAAAATGCCGATTTGCTGAACCATCTGGCAACCCGTAAAGCAACCGTTCTGGCAATGGATGCCATCCCCCGCATCAGCCGTGCCCAGAAACTGGATGCCCTTAGTTCAATGGCTAATATTGCGGGCTATCGGGCGGTCATTGAGGCAGCCAACAACTTTGGTCGGTTTTTCACCGGGCAGATTACCGCTGCCGGAAAGGTGCCTCCTGCCAAAGTCATGATTATTGGTGCCGGAGTTGCGGGACTGGCGGCGATCGGTACTGCCAGAGGACTGGGGGCAATTGTACGTGCTTTTGATACCCGTCCTGTGGTGAAGGAACAGGTACAAAGCTTAGGGGCAGAATTCCTGGAGCTTGAGTTTGAGGAAGACGGTACCGGACAGGGTGGCTACGCCAAGGTCATGAGCGAAGAGTTCATCAAAGCGGAAATGGCGCTCTTTGCAGCCCAGGCAAAGGAAGTAGACATTATTATTACGACTGCCCTGATTCCTGGTAAGAAAGCGCCCATATTAATCACCCGCGACATGGTGGAGAGCATGAAAGAAGGCTCTGTAGTTGTGGACATGGCAGCCGAGCAGGGTGGCAACTGTGAGGTGACGAAACCCGGTGAGGTCTACAAATACAAGGGCGTGACGATTATTGGATTAACCGACTTGCCTAGTCGGATGGCAAACCAGGCGAGCCAGCTCTACGGCAAAAACCTGTGCTACTTGCTGGAAGATATGGGGGGAGCCGAAAAATATAAGGTAGACCTGGATGATGAGGTGATTCGGGGGGCGCTGGTACTGCACAACGGCGAAATCACTTATCCACCACCGAAGCCGCCTGCTCCTCCCGAAGCACCCAAACCTGCACCTGCACCAGTGGTTGCAACCCAACCCGCTAAACCAGAGAAAACCTCAAGCATTAACTTCGGTACGCTTGGGTTGATCCTGGCTGGTATTGTCCTGTTTAGCGTTGGTTCCGTGGCACCACCGTCCTTTCTGACCCACTTCACCGTGTTTGTGCTGGCTTGCTTCGTTGGGTACCAGGTGATCTGGAATGTAAGCCCGGCATTGCACACCCCCTTAATGAGTGTGACAAACGCCATTAGCGGCATCATCATCCTGGGTGGAATGCTCCAAATCTCTGGCTCACCAACCTCCGCCACCACCATTCTGGGGGCGATCGCCATCCTCATCGGCACCATCAACATTTCTGGCGGCTTTCTCGTCACCCAGCGAATGCTGAAAATGTTTCAAAAGTGAAAAAAGAGAGGAGAGAGGGTGAAGGGTTTTTTAGTTGTTAGTTGTTGGTTATTAGAGGGAAAAACCAGTGATTGGTCATCAACATTCTCAACTCAAAACTCAAAACTCAAAACTCAAAACTCAAAACTTTCAATTCTCAACTCTCAACTATTCACCCATCCCTTTTCACTCCTCACCCCTTACTCCTTAACAAACTATGTCCAATAACCTACTGACCGTCGCTTATATTGCGGCAAGTGCTTTATTTATTCTCAGCCTGGGAGGGTTATCCAACCAGGAAACTGCCCGCCGGGGAAACGTGTTCGGCATCGCAGGCATGTTGATTGCGTTTATTGCTACTGCTATTGGCGGGGTGTCTGCCTATGGCTTACTGGTAGGGGTGATTTTGCCAGGAGCCATCATTGGGGCAGTGGTTGCCTCCCGCGTGGCTATGACCTCCATGCCGGAACTGGTTGCCATCCTGCATAGCTTTGTGGGTCTGGCGGCGGTACTGGTGGGCGTTGCCAATTATCTAAATCCTGCTACGTCCCTGACTGGAGTAGAGTCTACCATTCATGAAATCGAGATTTATGTGGGTGTGTTCATCGGTGCCATTACCTTTACTGGCTCTATCATTGCGTTTGGCAAATTGAGCGGGTTAATTTCTAGCAAACCCCTGATGCTGCCTGCCCGTCATTTTCTCAATCTGGCTATGCTGATTGGGTCTATCTGGTTGGGCTATGAGTTTATGGGTGGCAGCCTGCTGACCGGGTTGCAATCGCTATTGATTATGAGCGCGATCGCGGGGGTGTTGGGGATTCACCTGGTAATGGCGATCGGCGGTGCTGATATGCCAGTAGTCATCTCTATGCTCAACAGTTACTCTGGCTGGGCAGCAGCGGCAGCAGGCTTCATGCTCTCTAACGATCTGCTGATCATCACGGGAGCGCTCGTCGGCAGCAGCGGTGCCATCCTCAGCTACATCATGTGCAAGGCGATGAACCGTTCCTTTATCAGTGTGATTATGGGCGGTTTTGGGGCAGGCACCTCGACCGCAACCGCTAGCAGCCAGCCTGCGGGGGAAGTCACGTCAACTACGGTAGAAGAGACGGCAGAACTGCTGGAAAATGCCAAGAGCGTCATTATCGTCCCTGGCTACGGAATGGCGGTTGCCCAGGCTCAGTATCCGATCTCAGAAATCACCAAGCGATTGCGTGAGATGGGCATCAACGTCCGGTTTGGCATTCACCCGGTTGCCGGTCGGATGCCCGGTCATATGAATGTTCTGCTGGCAGAGGCAAGCGTGCCCTACGACATTGTGTTGGAAATGGAAGAGATTAACGAAGACTTCCCCGAAACAGATGTGGCACTGGTGGTTGGAGCCAACGATACCGTTAACTCCAGCGCCCTGGAAGACCCCAACAGTCCGATCGCCGGAATGCCCGTACTGGAAGTCTGGAAGGCAAAGACTGCCATTGTCATGAAGCGCGGTATGGCAAGTGGCTATGCTGGCGTAGACAACCCCGTGTTTTATAAAGAGAATACCCGCATGTTGTTTGGGGATGCCCGTAAGAATGTGGATGCTATTTTAGGCGCACTCAGCATCAAAGAGCTGGCGGCTTCTCGTAAATAAAACCTGGCATCAATCTTTCTGGGGGCTTCGGTGAAGCGGAGCCTCCTTCGCATTCCCTGGCAGAGCCTGGGAACGAGGGAAAAACCTTCTCTTCCCCTTGTTAAAGTGGGAACTTTTTCCGCTTAATCTACGCCTTTAGTGCTGATATAGCTGTTCTTGCACTTGTGTATAGCGTTTTTGAATCCAGTGAGGTACATGGATAGCCGTAGAATCCTGGATTCAAACAGATAAGATGTACCTCACCCAGAAAGGAAACGCTATAAGGTAACCTTGACACGGTTTGGCTGACGCTGCTGGCGCAGCCTGCCCTCTGCTATAACAGCTTCGTACCAATCTACCTATGGGAATTCAGTTTTGACAGGGAAAATCGTCACTATTCCATTCCTTTCTGTGCTAGCCGTTTGTCTTTGGGTAGAGCAAAGTCAGGTTGCTGCGGCACAAACCAATTTGTGTGAAGGGCTGCATGGCAATTCAGCGATCGCCCAGAGTTGTCAGCCCTTGGCTGGGCAGCGATCTCTGACGGTGATTGGACAGGGCCAGGTTACTGTTCCTGCCGATACTGCCTTGATGGAATTTCGCTTTGCCAATCGTGACCAACCGGGAATGGGCATGGATGTTCCTGGTGTTTCAATTCAAACGGCGAGGCAGTTTACCGAAGACGCTTTGCAACCAGTGGTAACCGCTCTCAGGGGGGCAGGCATTCCCGCTGCTAACATCAACATTCAAACGAGTTCAATTCAGAACCCAATACTACTCGTCAAAATCGATAAACCAACCCAGGAAGGGTTACAACAAACTGTGCTGACAGTTGATCAGTCGCTTAAGTCCAGTCAGCAATTGTTTCTGCAAAGCATTGGTGCTGGGTACTTGGTCAACAATTGCGAACCGCTCCAACGCTCTGCTCGCCGCATTGCTTTACAAGATGCTCGGAGCCAAATTAAGACCCTGGCTCAGGATGTCAGCGTTCAACTGGGAGAACTTTTTTCGGTCACTGTTTTACCTTTAATGGGTTCGTCGGCTTCTTTAGGATGTGGTTCTAAGGTGGGAGTTCCCGTTTCCCCCCTTTCGTTTTCTACCAATGAAGCAACCCCTTCCTACAACCCGGCAGATAAGCCGGAAGTACAGGTGAGAAGCCAGGTGAGTGTAACCCATGCCATTCAGTCAAAGGATTTAGTTCAGCCTCGCTAATTTTGGTTAAGGAATTTAGGCAGGATTGGGGTAAACCTGTATATTACGGTTGCTCATCTGCTACTTACTTAACCATCAGGCAAAATTATTATGAATCTTCCGTTTGTAATTGATGTTGCGATCGGGTTACTTTTTATCTATTTAATTCTTAGTTTATTGGCATCCGAGCTTCAGGAATTGCTAACGACCCTGTTGCAGTGGAGAGCAAAGCATTTAAAAGATTCGATTGAAATTCTGCTGGCGGGTGGAACCTCAAGTCAGGCAGAAGATCAAGTTAAGGATTTGGTCGATCGGCTTTATCACAATCCATTGATCAAAACCGTCAATCAAGAAGCGAAAGGGGGGATTGCCAGCGCATTACGAGGGGTGACTCGCTGGCTATTGCCTGGTAATCGCAGAGGTGCTTTTGGTCATGATCAATCGACTGGACCTTCCTACATTCCACCAGAGACGTTTGCAACTTCTTTAATGGATAGTTTGGGGATTTCGACGTTGGCGGAAAAGTTAACTGAGATCAGATTAGAAAAGTTTATTACCAGAATTGTGGGGAAATATTCCAGTCATGGTGATGGCATTGTAGAGATTCCTACCGATGATTCTCTGGAAGGAAATGGGGAAAAAGGTGGAGTGAGAGTCATTGCAGAAAAGGTGGGAATTATTAACCTGAATTTGGATGAGAAATTCAAAATCCTGGTTGAGGACTATGATGACATTTTGATGGATTACCGATCGGGGGAAGCCGCATTAAAAACCTGTGTTGAGCGGATGGCTTATAGTCTGGCTGGCTATGTTGAAGCTTGCTCGGTATCAGAACCGGAGGAACTGCATTTAGACTCCAAAGCTAAAGATTACTTGCTCAGGCGGCTCAAGCTATTCAAACTAGGAATTTTTGGTGAAAATAATGAGCGAGCCTTGTTGGCTGGAGGCTTGCAGCCGAATGCCTATGAGGTTGCCGAAATGGTGAACCAGACTAGCAAAACCTTTAAAGAAATTGAAACTGCCTATGAAGCCTTAACAACGGGCGGTGATGAGATCGCCGAAAAGGTGCATGCGGAAGTTCTTGCCCTATGCCCAGAGAGCGATAGCGCTTCAGCTTCCTCCACCCCATTGCAAACTCTGAATAATGAGCAACGCCGCCTCTATCTCAATCAGGCTTTTGCCAACTTGATTGGATCAGGGGAATTGAGCGAAGAAGATCGCAAAACCTATGAGAATTACGAAGCTTACCAAGAAATCAAACGGCTGTTAAGTACGATTCCCAAACCCGTCAGGGATACGCTAGAAAGCCTTGCAGGACGTGCCCATGCAAAGCTAGAACAGGGGGAAAACTATGTCAATCAGTTTCGGGAGGAGATTGCCCTCTGGTTCGATCGCTCCATGTCCCGTGCTTCTGGGGTTTATAAGCGAAACGCTAAAGGGGTCGCGATTATTTTAGGAGTCCTACTGGCAATCTTCACGAATGCCGACTCCCTCTACATGGCAGACCGATTAGCCAGTGACGAAAATCTCCGTAAAGTTGTGACAGATCGGGCATCCCAGCTTTCCGCTGGAGCGAACCCCACCCCGCTGACGGAAACAGAACTGGAAGACTTGAAAAACAGAGCGGATCTGGTTCTCCGTGATCTGACCCTGCCGATTGGCTGGAGTCCGCCTAATTTAATTCGCCAATTCAGATGCAATCTAGCAGACAGTTCCACAACCAATCCAAAGGAAGGAACCAATCCAAAGGAAGGAACCAATCCAAAGGAAGGATCGGAACCGATACAGAGCAGAGCCGAAGAACGCAACAACCTGGGGCAGGCTTGCCTGGGATCTGAGACAGCAACGAATGTTCCCGTTGTTTTGCAATTGATGGCGGCTAAACCAGTGGAAGTGTTGCGGCGGCTAATGGGTTGGTTGATCACAGGGATTGCCATTGCAATGGGGGCACCGTTCTGGTTTGACCTGTTGAATCGAGTCGTGAATGTCCGGAACACAGGCGGCAAGCCACACTCCCCCTCAAATTAGGACTCTCATTTTTAGGACTCTCATTTTAAAGAACACGCCACTGGGTCAAGGCTGAAAACTGCCATACCTTGTTCTCTAGGCTCAGCCTAGGAACACTGACTAAAAGGCTCTGCCTCTAGCACTGATCGAGGCAGAGCCTCCAGGTTTGCCATTCCCAGGCTGAGCCTGGGAACGAGATGGATGGATGATGGGAACGTGCTGTCACTTCTATGTTTCCGCTTATTTCAGTTCAAGATTCCGGGAATCTTAACCCCTTTTTAGCGACAAAGTTTAAAGTTTAATTCTTTGGTTGAAGTTTCCATTGGGCATCGACTTTTCCTTCCTCACTGATAGCCGTAATGGTGGCAGATCCAGCTTTTCCCGTTGGGGTCTTGAGTTCACAGTTGAACTTCTCCCCAACCTTCTGGAACAATTGAACTTTCGCACCACAATCCGCCTTTACATCCAGTTTTTCCCGTTGTTTGATCGACTGTTGAAGCTGGGTTTCGGCTGCTGATAGACGCAAGATTTGTTTGGTTTTGAAATTGAGACTGCCTGTATCATCCTTCACGGTGACTCTAACCGGAAAGCTACCCTGGTCAATTTGGGCTTTGCAGTCAAACACCTTTCCAGGTTCTAATGCCTCCTGGGGTGGGCAAGAAACAGATTTAAGTGGAACGCCGATTTCCTTGGGCAAATTTTGGGCGATCGCAGATTCTACCTGCTTTGTTGCCTCTGCCGGTGCCAGATTCGGAGCAGATGCAGTCGTTTCAGTTATTGAACTGGCAGGCACGGAGTTATGCCCCTGAATCGAGCGACGAGCCAAATTTCCACAACCAGATAATCCACCCAAAGAGAGAGTTGTGATCAGAAAAATGACTGAAATGTGTCTGAAGTTGAACCTGTAAGCCTTCATCCTCTTTCTCTAGCAATATTGCAGGGATTGATTCTAGCCCACATGATGGGGGAAGTGTTGTGCCAGGGTGCCGTTAACATGGCTGCCGGGTTTGCCAGAACACTTTAGCCACTTCCCAGCAGAAGAACTTCAGGTATCCATGCAAATGATGCAAGTAGGGATATCCCTACTAAAAGGCTGCAATTCCCCTACCTGACAAAAGGAGTTATAGTTCATTACATTTTGTGTAAATTTTCTTGGGAGATATTGCAAACTTTACAAAACGATGCTGAAGCTTTATAAGTTAAAGCATCGTCTATAGCTAGGGGTAAATACCTAGTCATCCCTATAAAATTTGGAGGTTTTAATTTATGCGGATTGCCCAAATTGCCCCTCTCTGGGAGCGCGTGCCGCCCCCAGCCTACGGTGGTACCGAGTTGATTGTGAGCTTGCTGACTGAAGAACTGGTGCGTCAGGGGCATGAAGTAACGCTGTTTGCATCGGGAGACTCGATTACCACGGCGACCCTGGAGCCGATACATCCTCAGGCGTTGCGACTGGATAACTCAGTCAAAGAGTACGGCATTTACGAGATGTTGCAATTAAGCCAGGTTTATCAACGGGCAGATGAGTTTGATATTATTCATTCCCACATGGGCTGTTCGGCTTTGCCTTACGCTCCCCTGGTAAAAACGCCTACCGTCCATACCTTGCACGGCATTTTTACCCCTGACAATGAAAAAATGTTTGTCCATGCCCATAAGCAGCCCTATGTCAGCATTTCCCATGCTCAACGGGAACCGAGATTAGGACTTAATTGTGTGGCGACAGTCTACAACGGGATTGATCTTTCCACTTACACCTATTTCCCTAAGCCCAGCGACCCGCCTTACCTGGTGTTTTTAGGGCGTATCTCGCCTGAGAAGGGAACACACCATGCGATCGAGATTGCCAAACGGTCTGGCTGGCACCTGAAAATTGCCGGTAAGGTCGATCGCGTTGATGTAGATTACTACGAAAACGAAATCAAACCCCATATTGATGGTCAACAAATCGTATATCTGGGTGAGGCAAACCATACGCAGAAAAATATTTTGATGGGGAATGCTTATGCAACGTTGTTCCCCATTACCTGGCGAGAACCGTTTGGGCTGGTGATGGTTGAATCGATGGCATCGGGGACCCCAGTGATTGCAATCGAGATGGGTTCAACCAAAGAAGTGATTGCCCACGGTAAGACAGGTCTGCTTTGTAAGAATGTAGACGAGTGTGTAGCCGCGATCGATCAAGTGGCTAACCTGAGTCGTCAAGCCTGTCGTGACCACGTAGAAGCTAACTTTAGTGTCCGACGGATGGCGGATGGCTATCTGGAGGTTTACCAAAAACTTCTGGCAGAAAGGTTTGCTCAAAATGGTCGAGCTAAAGGAAATGTTCAGCTTACTCACTCATGAATCGGAATTATAGCGTTTTTGAATCCAGTGAGGTACATGGATAGCCGTAGAATCCTTGAGTCAAACAGATGTGATGTACCTGACTCAGAAAGGAAACGCTATAAACTAAGTTTGAGCATTCGGTAAAGTTAGATTGACTGGTAAGTAGGTGAGTGAAATTAAACTGAAGACCCTCATCCCCTAACCCCTTCTCCCATAAAAGGAGAAGGGGTACCAACCCGGCTACCCTCGCCCGTTTATTGCTAGTTATGCGATTAAATCGCTCACACAGTTTTCGGAGTGATTACATTCACCATTTCATTAGCTTAGAAAAAGCCAGAAACAACCGCCATGAAAGACTGAATTTGCCTTTCCCAGATCCAGTCTTTGATAAAGTCGGCACTGGCACTACTCCGGTAAGTGGCTTCCTGGTGGTTGGTGTAGATCCGCTCCAGAGTTTCAACGACTTCTTCAATATCTGATTCCCCCCAACCCTCCACATTACAAGCTGGGTCAGCCGATTTGACAGAACGCTGGGATTGGAGGGGATAGCCAAGGTTATGGCGGATTAAGTCCAGGTTGCCGGTGTTGGCAGATAGGAGAGTGGGAATTCCACAGGCGAGGCTGGCGATCGCGATCTGATTCGTGCCGACTTCACAACGGTTGGGAAAGACAGCGGCATCAACTTCTCGGAGAACCTGACCAAGTTGAGGGTAGGGTACAGCACCCAAATTCAAAAAGGACTCTGGTGATAATCCGTTGCTGAGTAACCACTCACCTAACTGTAGTTGCCCGTTCTGGGCAACAGCGGGTAAACCTGTGACATTGCCAGATTGCTTCAATTCTTTTAAGCTGCCGGGATGCCATGCAGTCACCAGAAGGGCTTCTGGATGGCGACTGTGGAATGCTTTGAACGCAGCAATGACAATATCCTGTCCGCCGCTGTAGGTCAGTTCGCCACCAGAAAAGATGACGAAGCGATCGCCAAACAGATTCGCCTTCAACCCTGGGTAAAATAGCGTCAGATCAAGCCCCTGCATAGCGATCTGGATCGGATTCAGTCCATGACTTTTGAGCCGTTCCGTCATCCAGGTGCAACCCGTCAGGAGCCTGGCGCAATTACGAGCGAAGGCGATCGCGTCAGATGTAAGACAATTGACTGAACAGCCCAAGCCAATATACCGGGTATGCTCCAACCGCTCTAGAGCCTGGGCAGTTGTAAAGGCTTCTCCTAATAAACTGACAATCCATCGATTAGCTGGCTTAGAGTCATTCTGAGCCGCAGGTGAAACCAGAGCCGGTCGTAAGAGTGCCTGATACAGGGATGGTAGTAATTCATCCACAGAGCCATTCACAACCGGACGCAAGCGGGAGTTCTTCAAAAGCTGAAGCGTCAGATAAACCCCATAAATCCCCTGATCCGATACCAAATCAAGATTCCAGCCGATATCAACCTGAGTTTTCTGCCCCCTCTCCGCGTCCCCCCATCCCCGCGTCCCCGTCTCCCCAACGGCTAAAGATTCCTCTGCCCCTCTGCCCCCCTGATCCTCCGCCCCTCCACTCTTCCATTCCTCCGCCCCAACCTTCTGCTTCAAGGCTGTCTGCACTTGCTCAAACACACTCCGCCAGTCCCCTGGCTGGCTCTGACGAAACAGACGCAGGGTGGGATACCAGGGGCTATCCTGGCGTTCCAGCATCCAGCGCCAATCGGGAGAATAGGACAGCAGCAACCAGACGGGTTTACCCAGCGCTCCCGCCAAATGTGCCACCGCCGTATCAACACTGATAATCAAATCAAGCTGGGCGATCGCCGCTGCCGTATCGGCAAAATCTTCTAGACGGACGCTAATATCCTCAATTGAGGGGTGGGGATTTGTCTGCAACTCAGCGGCGGCATCCCCTTTCTGAAGGCTGTAAAAGCGAACTCCCGGCAGATTTGTCAGGGACTGAAAGTACTCCAGTTTGCAGGAGCGGTAACGATTATTTTTGTGGTCAGGGTTGCCCGTCCAGACGATACCGACTTTGAGAGGGGAAGGGAAGAGAGGGGGAGAGCTTTCCCTGGGGACATTCAGGTAGGGAATAGCAGTGGGAATGGTTTCTAAGGTAGTGTCCAGGATATGGGGCAGGCTCAACAGGGGAGCATGGGTATCGAAAGGTGGCAGGGGAGAACCCTGAGTAATGAGTTGATCAATACCAACCACCGTTTGCAGCAACCGCTGGAGGAGTGGCTGACATTCCACCAGAACTTTTCCCCCACGGGCTTTGACGATGGGAGCGTAGCGAATGAACTGGATAGTGTCTCCCATTCCCTGTTCGGCATGGAGGAGGATGGTTTTGCCATCCAGGGAGGAACCATCCCACAGGGGCTGGGCAAAGGGGCGGGATGACCAGTTTTTTTGTCGCCAGCGCCATTCGTATTCGGCAAAACCGTTTACCAGGTCACCTTTCAGCAGCAGGGCATGGCCCAAATTCTTGTGCGCCTCCGGGTACTGGGGAGCCAACTGAACGGCTTGACGATAACTGGCGATCGCCGCCTCCAGGTGGGCTAATCGACGCTGTACAAATCCCAGACTGTAGTGGGCATCTGCAAAGTCAGGTCTGAGGGCGACAGCACGCTGGCAGTGGATCAGGGCTTCCTCTAACTGATCCTGTTCTTGCAGCACACTGCCCAGATTGTATTGGGCATCCGCATGGTCAGGGTTGAGGGCTATCGCTTGTCGATAGTGGACAATGGCGGCTTCCGGTTTCCCCTGTTCCCGCAGGGCACTGCCCAGATTGCACCAGGCATCGGCAAAATTGGGATCCTGCTGAAGGACTTGCTGGAACTGGGCGATCGCGGACTCAATTTTTCCACTCCGACACAGGATGACTGCCAGAAAGTGCTGGGTTTCTACCTGTCCAGGTTGCACTGACAAAACTTGGCGGCAAACCCGTTCAGCCTCAGCCAAATTACCGCTGTTGTATTGCTGGAGAGCCGTTTCAAGTGACTGATGGGGAAAAGCGGTTTCGGGTTTTGGAGGTTGGGTGACTGGCTGGGAAACGGCTGCAATGGCTGGGGTGGTCGATTTCTTCCTGGCTTTCTTGGTTTTCCGGGGCTGGTTGGGTTCCCCCTCACCAAATCCCGTCCCTTGGAACGATAGTCCTGCTCCTGGCGGCTGACTGCTGGCAACCAGGCTACGGTTGGCTGACTGGATAACCTGCCTGTTTTCTGGCTCCACGCCTAACGCCTGCCTGACTTGCTCAATCACCCCTGCCCAGTCGCCCGGAGATGTCTGACGAAACACTTGCATTGTGGGATACCAGGGGCTATCCTGCCGCTCCAGCATCCAGCGCCAGTCGGGGGCATAGGGCAGCAGCAACCAGACTCGCTGACCCAGTGCCCCTGCCAGATGGGTAACTGCGGTGTCAATGGAAATCACCAGATCAAGCTGGTTAATCAGAGCAGCAGTCTGAACGAAATCGGTCAATTGCTGCCTGAGATCGCAGACCTGAGGATGGGATGCCAGAGTCTCCTGATCCCCAGGGGGTAGATCCTTCTGCAAACTGAAGAGGCGAATATTGGGGATTTCTGCCAGGGAGAGCAGTAGATCCAGGGGCACAGCACGGGTGCGGTTGTAGGGATTTTCAGGATTACCAGACCAAACGATGCCGATGTTGAGGGGAGAGGGGGGGAGGAGGGGAGAAGGGGAGGGAGGGAGGGGTAAATTAATTCCGGCGGGGAGGGTCAGATAGGGGATGGGAGCGGGAACGGTTTCCAGGGTGGTGCCCAGGATATGCGCCAGACTCATCAGAGGAGCGTGGACATCGAAGGGGGGCGGCGGACTACCATAGGGAATCACCTGCTGGATATGGGGAATGCCTTTGAGGAGATCGACCAGCGGTGGATGGCATTCCAGGATAATGCGTCCACCCTGTTCGGCGATCAGGGCGGTGTAACGGACAAATTGAATCATGTCGCCCATGCCCTGCTCGGCATGGAGGAAGATGGTTTTGCCATTCAGGGGTGAGCCGTCCCACAGGGGAGCAGGCAGGGGGCGCATTGGGTGGAAAGAGGGTAGATTTACCCGCCAGCGCCACTCATATTCAGCAAATCCAGCGCCAAAATCACCCCCAATCAGCAGGGTAAGGGCTTTGTTCCAGTGGGCTTCGGCAAACTCTGGCTCGATCGCGATCGCCCGGTCGTAGTGCTGAATCGCCGTTTGCAAATCCCCTTCATCCCGAAAAATATTGCCCCAGTTGTTGTATGCCTTGGCGTAGTCGGGTTTGAGGGCGATCGCCTGCCGATAATGGTCAGCCGCCTGCTGGAAGTCACCCAGTTCTTTCAGGGCATTGCCAAGATGGTTGTGTGCCTGGGCAAAGTGAGGACGGAGGGCAACTGCTTGCCGGTAGCAGTCAGCCGCCTGGGCAAATTCTCCCTGGGCGTAGAGGGCAAGCCCCAGGTTGTTGTAAGCATCCGCGTACCTGGGATTGTAAGCGATCGCCATGCGGTAATGGTGAATAGCCTCCTCGACCTGCCCCTTAGTCCGCAACGCATTGGCATAGTTGTTGTGGGCATCGGCGTAGTCCGGCTTCAGTTGTAGTGCCTGCTGGTAGTAAGCGATCGCCTCCTCTAGCCTGCCCTGTTCGTGAAACGCCACCGCCAGGTTATTGCAAACGTCCTGGTGGTTTGGGTCAGCGGTCAGTACCTTGCGGTAATGGGCGATCGCCTCCTCATATTTGCGTTCCCGGTGGGCGATCAACCCCAGCAAATGCCAGACCTCTGGGTGCTCCTGCTGCTGAAGAATCTGGAGACAAACCTGCTCTGCCTCCCGCAATCGTCCCGTTTGTTGATGCTGAATAGCGGTTTTAAGGTTTTCGGGAATCGGTCGTTGGAGGTTGGGGGTTGGGGGTTGGGGGTTGAGTGCTACAGAGATTGCATCCATAAGCAAAGCAGGAACCGTCCCTTGGGAAGGGTGTGGTAGCGCTCCTCCGCTCCTTTGCCCCTCTGCCCCTCTGCCCCTCGGCTCCTCTGCCCCTTCGCTCCTCTGCCCCTCTGCACCTCTCCGGTACCCTACTTCTTTCTCCAATTCCTCTCTTACCCTGACCAGCACACTTTCCCAATTTCCAAAGGAGGGTTGGCGAAACAGGCGAATGGTGGGATACCAGGGGCTATCTTCCCGTTCCAGCATCCAGCGCCAGTCGGGGGCAAAGGGGAGCAGCAGCCACACGGGTTTACCTGAAGCGCCTGCCAGGTGGGTCACAGCAGTATCGACTGAAATCACCAGGTCAAGCTGGTTAATGATTGAGGCGGTGGCAACGAAGCTGGTCAGGGAACCGCGCAGATCCTGAATCTCCGGGTGTGTTTGAAGCTGCTGGATATCCTCAGTCGGGGGTTCTTTTTGCAGGCTGTAAAGATGAACGCCAGGAATGTCTGCCAGGGGTAGTAACCCTTCCAGGGGGACGGTGCGGGCGCGGTTGTAGGGGTTTTCGGGATTGCCGGACCAGACGATGCCGACTTTGAGGGAGGCAGGGGGGAGGTGGGGAGAGGGGGAGAGAGGGGGAGAGGTTTCCCTGGGGGCATTCAGGTAAGCAATAGAGGCGGGAATGGTTTCCAGGGTGGTGCCCAGGATGTAGGGTAGGCTCATCAGGGAAGCATGAACATCGAAGGGCGGAAGGGGGCTACCGTAGGGGATGATCTGAGCAATGCCGGAAACGGTTCTGAGCAGGTCAACCAGGGGTGGATGGCACTCGACCATGACTCGTCCGCCTCGCTGGCTAACCAGGGCTACATAGCGGATGAACTGGATCGTATCGCCCATGCCCTGCTCGGCATAGAGGAAAATAGTTTTGCCTGCCAGGGATGAGCCGTCCCAGCGGGGTTGGGTATAGGGGCGAGGTGGAGATTGTTGCTGGAAGCGGCTCCACTGAAACCGCCATTCATACCCGGCAAAGCCCTGCTGAAAGTCGCCGATGAGTAAGTGATTGAGGGCTTTGTTCCAGTGTGCCTCGACAAAATTGGGGTCAGACGCGATCGCCTTCTCATAGGCATCAAACGCCGCCTCAATTTGTCCGGTATTTCTAAGCGCAATACCCAGGTTGTTATAGGCACCGGCATAGTTGGGCTGCAACTCAAGGGCTGTGTGGAAGTGCTCAAAGGCTTCCTCAAACTGTCCTTCCTGCTGAAGGATATTACCCAGATTGCTGTGGATTTCGGCAAAGTCGGGTTTGATTTCCAGTGCCGTCCGATAGCAGGTGATTGCCTCTGCGACTCTGCCCTGTTCTTGATAGAGGTTGCCCAGGTTGTTGTACACTTCCGCATAATCAGGGCGGAGGGCGATCGCCTCCTGAAAGTGGGCGATCGCTTCGTCAATTTTCCGTTGATCCTTGAGGGCGGCTCCTAAATTACTGTGGGCTTCGGCAAAGTGGGGGCGCAGTTCCAGTGCCCGCTGATATTGGGCGATCGCTTGATCCAGCTTGCCCTGTTCCTGTAGGGCATTTCCCAGGTTGCTGCACGCTTCCGGGTAGTCGGGTCGCAGAGTCAGTGCCTGCTCATATTGGGTAATCGCTTCCTCCAACTTGCCTTGCTGCTGAAGGGCATTTGCCAGACTGTGGTATGCCTCTGGAAAGCTGGGCTTAAGGGCGATCGCCTGCTGATGCTGAACCACTGCCTCTTCAAACCTGCCCTGCTGCTGAAGCAAGTTTCCCAGACTGTTATAGACCTCCGGATAGTTCGGTTTAATTCCTAATGCCTGCTGAAAAGCCTGAGCCGATTCTTCCAGCCTGCCGCAACGCTGGAGGGTAGATCCCAGGGTGTAGTGCGCCTCTGGGTAGTTGGGTCTGAGGGCGATCGCCGTTTGCAGATGGGAAATTGCCTCCTCCAGCTTGCCTTGATCCTTCAGGGCAGTTCCCAGATTATTGTGTGCCTCTGGATAATCAGCTCGGAGGGCAAGTGCCTGTTCATAGGCGGCGATCGCGTCATCCACTGCCCCCATCTGGCGCAACGCATTTCCCAGATTGTTGTGGACCTCAGGATGCTCAGGGCGTAGTTCCAGCGCCTGCCGGTAGTAGCTTACCGCTTCCTCCGCCTTTCCCTGTCCCTTCAGCACGACCCCAATGCTGTTGTACGAGTCGGGATTGTCAGGTTGTAACGTCAGGACTTGTTCAAAGCAAGCAACCGCTTCCTGAAACCTGCCCTGCTGATAGACCAGTGCCCCCAACAGGTTGAGCGCATCGACTGCGTCGGGCTGCTGCTCAAGAATGTGGCGATAGACCTGTTCAGCTTCGTGGGCGCGACCTTCTCGCTGATGTTGCAGGGCAAGTTGCAAGTTATCAGAGGTAGCAATCATCGGTGAATACCTTATGACTCGGGGGTGGAGCGTCATGCGTTTTCTGGCAGACCTATTTTACCCACCGTTTCAAATCCATCAAACTGAAGGGCGCTCAACCGAACGTTTCACTTCATATAACTTCTAATTCATGCCCAGAATCGGCAATGCCCTGGATCAATATTAAACTTTGGCGATTCAGGCTTTTTGGATAGGTTTTTCCCGTGAACCTCAATTAAAGTTGGTAAATTGAAATACTTTAATCTCTCGTCCTTTCGCTAGAATCTGTTGCAAAAATTGTCAACTTCTGGCTGAAGTAGGTTAAATTGATTTGACTCCTCCTGTCGGCAAAATTCTGGCTCATTCCTGATTTGTCAATAGGTTGTTTATCTGGTCAGTGTTTCAACCCAATTTGCCTCCCTAGCTCAGTATGTTTCCCTCATCCTGACCATGTTTGACTCATGACTGCTGTGCCCCTGCCTCGACAGCCATCCCAACCAACCGAACGCACCCCAACGGGTGGCGGGAGTGCTTCTCCTGATATCACCCCTGTGTTTGCCTTGAAGGAACTGGTGGCACGGCTGAATCGGGAGCAGCACAAAATTCAAGATTTGTTGAGTTCATTGGGGTTTGCCCTCCGAAGTTTCAATAACCTGAACCAATTTCTGGAGTTGATCCCGTTGATGGCAAGCCGGGTAACCGACTCTGATGGGGGAGCATTATTACTGTTTAAGCCCAATGGGCAGGTGCGACTAGAGCGGTTGCACTGTCAGGATAGTAACTGGTGCCAGGACATTCGTAAGGCGATGGAAGCTGCCACCCGGCAGGTGACGTCTTCCCTACCTCCCGCAGTTCCAGGAGAGGCACTAACGCTACCACCGGGGGCGATCGCCGCTCTGGATCATCAAGTCAGCCATCATCTGGGTAACAATATTCAACTGTTTGGCACCGCTATTCTGGTCAAAAACAATGAGCGGGGACGGCTGTATGTCTTCAGTCGCGATCCTCAATATGCCTGGACAGAAACCCGCCAGAAGTTAGTTCGCCTGGTGGCAGACCAGACTGCCGTTGCCATTGAAAATGATGAACTCACGGTCGAACTTCGCAAAAAGGAACGCCTTGACCGTGAGCTAGAGATTGGCGCAGAGATTCAGCTCCGGCTGTTGCCCCGTCAGTGCCCTACGATTCAGGGGGTAGAACTGGCGGCTCGCTGTAAGACCGCTAATCGGGTGGGAGGGGACTACTACGATTTCATCCCTGCCAGTTATGACGAGATGCGTACCCGCAAGGATGGTAACAGTGAGTCTGGGCGTTGGAGTTTGGCGATCGGGGATGTGATGGGGAAGGGGGTGCCCGCCGGGTTAATTATGACCATGACGCGGGGGATGTTGCGGGCAGAGGTGTTGAACGGTCACTCCCCAGCACGGATCTTGCAGCACCTGAACCGGGTTATGTATGCCGATCTGGAAAACTCCAACCGCTTTGTCACTCTGTTTTACTCGGAGTATGATCCCAAGACGCGGATTCTTTCCTATAGCAACGCCGCTCACAACCCACCCCTGCTGTGGCAGGCATCGACCAAATTGATCAAGCGCCTGGATACGTTGGGAATGCTGATTGGGCTGGATGCAGACACCCATTATCAAGATGCCCAGATCCATCTCCATGCAGGGGATACCCTGATTTACTACACCGATGGCTTTACTGATGCATCTAATCAGAGCGGCGATCGCTTTGATGAAGAAAACCTGACTCAGGCATTTCAGTGGGCATGTCAGCACTGTAATAGTCCCCAGGACATCCTGGAGTATTTATTCGAGCGGGTACAAACTTTTACAGGTACTACCGATCGCAACGCCGATGATATGACGCTGATTGTGATGCGAGTAACGCCGGAGTGAGGCGGAGGGGAGAGAGGGAGAGAGGGGGAATGGGTGTGTATGGGGCGTTTTTTTAGCGCGTCAATCAGATACGCACCGATTAACTTTGAAGGGGTAGTGGTGGAAGTCAAATAGCAGCCGAATCAACTGCCAATGAGTTGAGGTGGGCGATCGCAGAGCAGCCATTAAAAATTTAAATAGCAGATAGAATCTCAAGCCGATTTGCTCCCATAGGGGGCGATGTTTTAAGTAGTAGCAAAGCTGGCTGCGGCGATATTCGATGATCATGCGATCGGAAATCTGCTCGGTGGAATGCCCCCGAATGTGAATAACTGAAACGTCAGGAGTGTAAAGAATTTTCCAGCCCAGGGTTTGGGCACGCTGGCACAGATCAGACTCTTCAAAATACATGAAAAACCCTTCATCAAATCCATTCAATCGGTCAAATAGGGTTTTGCGAATAAAGAAGGCGGCTCCTACTACAACATCCACTTCATGGGTTTGATCAAAGGTTTGTTGAATAGTAGGTTGGTTGGCAACATTTTCGTATTGTTTCAACAGTTTTAGGGTTCTAAATTCTCCATTCAAACTGATTGCCCAGGCAGTAGAAAGCTGCAAACTGCCATCGGGATTGAGTAATTTAGGACCAATGATGCCAACCTCTGGATGATCTTTCATCAACAGAACCAGCGATAACAGAATGTCGCCGATCAGTTGAGTATCCGTATTCAAAAGCAGCAAAAACTCTCCCCTGGCGATCCTGGCTCCGACATTATTACCGGCTCCGAAGCCGCGATTTTCTGATTGTTTGATCAGATGAAATTTGGGAAAGTGTTGCTCAATAAATTCGGCACTGCCATCTGTGGAATAGTTATCCACAATAATGACTTCGTAGGGAACGGAATGGAGGAATTCTTGTAGCGATCGCAAACAAGGTTCAATCACATCTATGCCGTTGTAATTGACCAGAATAATTGAAACGAGCGGGATGCGATCGTCAGTCATGTGTTCAACTTCCACTACTACCAGAGCTTCCCTAATTTGCCAATTAATCCGTGATAGGTGCCAACCGTACAGGCATGGATTTTGCTGACTTTTGATCCAGATTCAACCAGCAAAATTTTGAGAATGGTCAGAATCAAATATTTGATGCGTCGAAGCAAACAGGTAACTCGGTAAATTCCTTTGGCATGATGCAGTTCAAGATAGGTCTGGTTCCGACAAATATAGTAGTACCGCAACGGCGAATAAAGCTGAAATGCTCTTTTCCAGCCCAACCATTCCACCTGAAACGGCATCCCAAAGCGGTGAACCATCCGGGCAGTAGGAACCACAAAATTCTGAAAACCTGCTTTGCGTAGGCGCAATCCATAGTCCAGGTCAATTCCATCTATAAACAGATCCCGGTTTGGTGGTGGAATTGCCTTTGCCACCCGCATCTGTACCAGGGAACCCGAGGTGATTGGGGCATCACATTCGTAAGGGTCTGTGGCATTAGGCGGTTGGAACCCCCGGAAGCGATCGCCCAGAAACCAACTGGGTTGTACAATTTTCCCTGTCCGAGCATCGATCGCGGTGGGAGCCATAATCCCCAAATCACAACCTTTTTTTGCCAGGTGAGTATACGCCTCTAGCAATTGGGCAAGGCATTCTGGCTCAGGCGTACTGTCCTGGTCAAAGGTCCAGAGGAAATCGTATCCCTGCTCGAATGCCCACTTAAATGCAAGCTCCAGACCACCCGCAATACCCAAATTTTCAGGATGGACCCAGACCAAGATCCTGTCACTGGTTTGAAAGCCTGGAGAGAGAACCAGTGGTTGGGCAGAATTATCAACAATTAGAATTTGCTTAACCGCAAGGGTTTGAGTCTGAATAGCGGCAATGCAGGCATTCAGTGCCTCAGCATCCTCGTAAGCGGTGATGTAGGCTGCAACGGTGAAAGCCTCAGGAATTAGATTTTGGACTGGAGCGTTCACCCGAAAGAAGCCTCACCTGTATTTGAGTCAGCAGTATAGCAGGTGATGGGGAGTTGAGAGTTTTGAGTTGAAATATCAAGTCGTCAGGTTTAGACCTCCGAGGTTTTCAAAAAACCTCGGAGGTCTGGAGCCAAGGGAATCAGTCCCCTTCTAGCAACTAACAACCAATAACTAACAAGCCCTCTACCCCTTCCTCGCTACCTGCGCATTCCGGCGCAGCATCCAGGGTTTGATTCGTTTCAGGGCTGAACCAGTGAAGTGGTGGGTGTGGTCTTCATCAGATAGGTTTGCCAGTTCAGCCAGGGTGGGGTTGACTTTCCAGGGGTCGGGCTGGAAGTCATGGGTATCGGTGGGTTTGGCGAAACGCTGGTTCCAGGGGCACACATCCTGGCAAATATCGCAGCCTGCCACCCACCCTTGCAGGTGAGGGGCGATCGCAGTCGGTAATTCCTCTGCCCGGTTTTCAATGGTGTGATAGGCAATGCAGCGATTCGAGTCAATGACAGACGGTTGGGTAATTGCCTGGGTGGGACAGGCTTCGATACAGCGGGTGCAGGTGCCACAGTGGGCAGTGTGGGGGCGATCGGGGGTGAGGGAGAGGTTGGTTAAGACTTCTCCCAAAAATACCCAGGAGCCATACTCTCGCGTAATCAGGTTGCCGTTCTTGGCAATCCAACCAATGCCTGCCCGCTCTGCCCAGACTTTATCCTGCACAGGACCAGTATCAGCGTAGTAACGGGTTTGAATGTCGTTGCCCTGTTGTTCTAGCCAGGTTGCCAGTGCCTTCAATCGCTTGTGCAGGACTTTGTGATAGTCTCGCCCCCAACCGTAGCGGGAAATTTTGGCGTACTGTTGCCCTTGAGGACGGGAATCCCCAGTGTAGTAGTTGATCGCTACACTGATTAGCGATCGCGCTTCTGGCATAACTAACCGAATATCCTGACGCTTTGGATTCTCCATCCAGGTCATGTCTGCGTGATAGCCCTGTGCCAGCCAGGACAGCAATCTGCCGTTGTCAGGCGCGTAACTACCGTCTAAGCCTGCAATTCCCACCTTATGAAATCCCAGCTCTAACGCCTTCTGCTTAACTTGGGCACTGATTTCCATAACTACCAAAACCTGAAACTAAAGCCAATCAGCTTCGGAGGGCTTTGAATTAATACGCACCTGAATTTTGTTAATCTCCTCTATTATTTCTGTTTAATCTTCAATCAGCTTTTGGAATACTGTAGAAATACTAAAACTACAAGGCAGGGGAGAGAAGCCAAAAATGCAGCATAGGTACTGTTTGGCGACAAAGCAGGTCTGTCTAGTTTTCTGCACTGTACTGATCCTACTAACAGGGTTATTTTCTGCTCCAAAAGCCTTATATGCGGCTAGTAGTAGCAATAATGCTTCGTCCCCGACTAAAGTTGAGTGCAAGTTTCCCATCTTTAGTAGTTGCGGAGTAAACAGTGGGGACAAAAAGGTTATTGATGTTTCCCGTTCAGGATCTGATAGTCCAGAAACCCAGTCTCTTCGAGGAAAAGACCTGAGTGGGAAGGATCTGACAAGTGCTAATCTCTCTCTCGTGAATTTGAGCTATGCCAATCTATCATCTGCTGATTTTGACGGCGCAAATTTAGCTGAAGTAAAGTTGGGTAAAGCAGACTTGAGCAAAGCAGACTTTTCCGAGGTCGATTGGAGCAAAGTGAACCTGAGTAAAACAGATCTCCTTGCTCTTGTGAGGACAAAACTAAATAATGGCTTTTTTTCTGGAGGCTTGTTGACCAGGCAAGATTTGATTGATCTCTTAGAGCCGGATTTGCATCAGCTTAACTTGATTGGGGACAATCTTAGTGGAGCAAATTTAAGTGGGGCAAATTTGAGTGGGGCAAATTTGAGTGGGGCAAATTTGAGTGGGGCAAATTTGAGCAAGGCAAATCTAACAGGAGCGAAAATGCCAGATGGTTCTATTTATAGACTTCGCTAAGTTCCACTGATGACCAATGACCAATGACCAATGACCAATTACGTCAGTTCACAGACTTGTTGTAGCCATTCGGCATCTTTTTCACTCAGGGTGGGAGTTAGTTTCTCCACCACTGCTTGATGGTATGCCTTCAACCATTCGCGTTGGCGATCGCTGAGTCGATTCAGGTCAATTAACCGTTTATCGAACGGAATATAAGTCAGCGATTCAAACCCATACCAGATGGTTTTGGGTGGTTCAGCCCCTTCTGCTTGAGGTTCGGTCAGGTCTTTGACCATATACAGGTTTTCGAGCCGAATGCCACCCCAACCCGGCTCGTAAAATCCCGGTTCAATGCTGGTGATCATGCCCGGTTCCAGGGGTTCATGCACCAGTTTGCTGATGCCGTTCGGTCCTTCGTGGACATTCAGAAATGCCCCCACACCATGCCCAGTTCCATGTCCGTAATCTAAACCAGCAGACCACAGGGTAGAGCGGGTAATGCCATCCAACTGTGCCCCCGTCGTTCCCTTGGGAAAGCGTTGCATGGCACAGTTGATATGTGCTTTGAGGACTTCGGTATAACGCTCAATTTGTTCCGGGGTAGGATCGCCAATGATGACGGTGCGTGTGTCGTCTGTCGTACCAGCCGCATATTGAGCGCCAGAATCAAGCAGGAGCAGTTCTCCAGGATTAAGCCTGCGCTCTGGGTTGGGTGTGCCGTAGTGGACGATGGAACTGTTAGAACCCACTCCGGCGATCGTGTTAAAGCTTAAGCCCTGGAAGCCTTCTTCCGCTGCATAAAACCGTTCCACTGTCACGGCTACATCGGCTTCTGTGAGTGAAGTTCCCTTCGCAAGCTGCCTAGAGATCCACTTCAATGTGCGGGCTTTTGCCCGACTGGCTTTCAGATTTGCCTGCTGCATGTGGGCTAACTCGACCGCATTTTTGCGGGCTTTCATACCCTCAATCGGATTATCCGCTTCTAAAATTTTGGGTCTGCTGGAGTGGTCTTTGAGGATCTGGTAAGTCCCCATTGTGCTGCGTTTGATGTCCAGTAGAACCCGGCAGGGAACCGATTGGGAGAGGAGCGATCGCAGGCAGTCTGCGTACTCTTCATAGGGCATCAGGGTAACGCTGGGTTGGAGCCGTTTCTGAATTGCAGGCTCAATTCGTTTCAGGTTGGTGCATAAAAATGCTTGTTCGCGGGTAATGATGGCATAGGCAATAAACACAGGGTTGTAAGACACGTCCCAACCCCGCAAATTAAACAGCCACGCAATTTGATCGAGTTTGGTGACGGGCAAAATCTGAACATTCTTGTTGTCCATCTCCTGTCTGACCCGGTTTAGCTTCTGCTCTAGCGTTTCGCCAGTTAAGGTTTCAGGCAAATGGAATAGCTTGGAATGGGCAAATACGGGGAATGGTTCGGTTTCTGCCCAGAGTGGCAGCGATCGCACCGTATCCACCAAATTTTCGCGTAACGGCACCAGCACCACCCCACAAGGCTCAACCCGCTTCTGAAAATCACGGTACTGACTAACTGCCAGCGTAAATGGGTCAAACCCCAACCGATATTCTTTGCTGTTTTGGTTGGCTTCCCGCCCCAGGTTTTCCAGAGCTTCTTCTAAGGTTTTATGCCCTTCTAACCCGACTTTGGCAATCTGGATCAAAGCAGGATTCACTTCTAACTCTGCCTGCTCATAATACCGAGAATCGACAAACAGCCATGCCTGATTTCGTCCCAGCAGGAAATCCCCCTTTGACCCCGTAAACCCGGATGCCCAGATGCGGTGCTGTTTTGCCTCTGGCAGGTATTCGTTCAGGTGTTCATCAGCAGAGGGGATCAGGTAGGCATCGAGTTGATGTGCTGTCAGCAGCGATCGCAGATCTTCTAGCTTGGCACGAGTGGTTGCAAAAGACGTTTGAGGTTGTAGCAGGTCAGTAGGAGACATCAGGTCGAGAGAGGTAAAAGGTGACGGGGGTAAAAGAAAAATAAACCAGGTTAAACCTCATCCAAGTTGAGAACTGAAAATTTTTTCTGGGAAAAATCACGGGTTTCTAGGTTTGTGAGGTTTAATCACAAAAAATTCTGCTACTTGAAGTTATAGCGGTTTTTGTAGAGGGTTCACTAGATCCTGCCGTTTGACTTTTTACCCCTGCTACGAACCCAACTTGAACCCTTCCAGAAATAGCCCGTAGGTCAAGCCTATTTTGATCGCGTTCGTCGATTCGATCAATAGCGATCGCGACAGTTCGGGCTTATTGCGGTAAGTTACCCAGCTAATTAATTCGCAGATCGCGGTCAACAGTACTGCATAGACAATATCCTGAGTTCCCTGCTGCCCCGACACGGACGAAATGGCGATCCCTAAGAAGTTACCAAATAACAGACTAATGATTAAAACTGATAAACGCCGCCAGGGGTTACGCAGCCAACTTACCAGCCAATCTATAGCGGTACTAAATACGGTATTGAGGCGAGTATTTTGCATAGGTCAGTTAGCGGTGGTGGTTGAAATGAATTTAGCAAAAGCCGCGCTGATTTAGACATTCGCAATCATCGTCCATAATTTTATCTTCTTAAGAAAAATATATTTCATGGGGATCAGAATATTCTTCCTTCAAATCAGCAAAAAGGCTGTTATCACTAGAGATATGAATACGGGTGGCAAAGGTCATGTGGGGCAGACAGGTCAACGATTCAAGGCGCGTCGGTCTTTTGATGGCGTTAGGTGGTTTGGGCGTATTGATTGCAGCCTCTCTGGTGATGTTGTTGACCCATCGCTGGCTAGGGACTGACCCGTCCCCAACGCAGTCTTCAGAAAGTTTTTCCACGTCAGCTCAAAAAACTCCCGAACCCATTACAGCTTTGCCAACAACCGCAGCTTCCCCTGCACCCACCATTTCACCCCAGGCAGAACCGACTAACCCTACAGGTGGGACAAGTGCTTCTAGCGTCAGCATTGCTTCCGGTGGCTCCAGTTCAAGGAGCTTAACTTCTGCTTCAGAGGGTTCTGTTACCGCCGTTCGTCACGGGGTTTTGCGAATCAGTAACCCTACAGGGTATCCCGTGCGGGTAGCGCTCCTGGCACAGATATCCCAATCGGCTTCTATTGAAACCGCAGCTGGCTACGATCTTCCAGCCCATTGGGATTTTGCCCCCCAGGAAGGCGGAGCCAAGGGTTTAATTGTGTCTCTCCCCAACCGCAATCTCCAGGTCAAGCAAGGCGATATTCTGGTTGCCTTTGCCCAGGACGGCTCCCGTCGCTACTGGGGTCCCTATGTCGTAGGAGAAACCACCCTGCCTCAATGGAACCCTAAGAGTGCAGAGTGGGAGTTGGTTTTGCAGCCGTAAAAGATGCTACCAGGAATGGTTTGTAAGGAACTATACTGCGATCGCTGATGGAACTGCTAACAGCACAAGTCAGCGGTTGTAGAATACTCACATGCCGCTTTGATGGCACCGATGGCCGCTTCATCTGCATTGATGGCAAAGCTGTCATAGCCGCACCTAAACCTGCGGGAACGCTTTGCTAATAGTCGCCAAGGCTCCAGGCTTCTTTTACGCTACAGACGCATCCCCGTAGGGGATCATGTCACTTTTGCAAGTTCCCGATTTACCCTCATCCCCAACTCTTCTCCCCAGGGAGAAGGGGCAGGATTCAAAGTCCCTCTCCTTGGGGAGAGGGATTTAGGGTGAGGGTACAAAGGTGACATGCACTCTCCCCGTAGGGGCTTAAGGCACTATGTAGACTGAAGCGTAAGTTTCGCTAAGTGCTGAATCGGACAGGACATACCTTTTCAAACAACTTCTGAATTACAGAAAATGTGATTCCCGCTTTTTTTCAAAAAATCAGGGATCGGGAGAGCTGTTTTAGCTACCAGTAACCAATCAATCTACGGAGTTTATTAATATCCAGACAATCAGTTGTAAAGGCTTTGGGCAAATAATTGGAAGGAATAAATTCATCGTATTTTTCCAACAAGTTGTAGAACCGATGTGTAAATTTTATCGCCGCAGCTTTGTCAGGAAACAAAAGTTTCATGGATCGCAGGGGGGGCAAATCAAAAAGCTAGTTTCCCCTACTTATCCTTCTAAAAATTTCTTTATATTTTTGGAATTATCCTCACAACTTTCTCACATTTTCACCCTAGAATCATTTCAGAAAGGATAAATACGAGCTTGATATACAGCAGTTCTCATGCTGATGTGGTACAAGCTAGTGGTTTGTTATGAGTCATTAGTCATTAGTCCTTTGTGGACGACCAATGACCAGTGACCGATGACCAATGACCAATGACCAAGAACGACCAAAAACGTACCTCACAAATCTGAGAATTGCTATAGATCAAGACTTCAGATAGTTCAATCAGGGCGTCTTAGAATTCGTCAACAGATAGCTGATTTCACTTCTTCTTAACATCAACTTCTTTACATCAACGATTGATAGTGACGAATTTTAAAATATGCTCCTGGTTGAACTGAGATCAAAGGATCGTCCAGGGGAATTTTGGCACGGTTAAAAATTCTCTAAGAGTTTCAGATAACTAACTTTCAAGGTTTGAACCATTCTGCTGTTCAGTTAGCACGAAGAGAATAGCTTGCGTCTTCAAGCAGATGAAATGCTTAAAGCGATGGTGCTTGCAAATCTGCCTGACAGAGGAGTTTAACTGTTATGAAACGCCCTAGAAAAAACTATTTTCTAGGCAAGCTTTGTCTGGCGTAAGTTAGTAGTTGAAGAGCATTATTCTGATCTGCGCAATAACGTAAAGGAACGCTGGAATGATGAGTCATTCCATGATCAACCCCAAAATCTTAAAGCATTCTTAGAACAGCATAAAGATTCAGGCTCATTTCCAGAATTCAAAGTCAAGCCAAGTCATGGCAGGCGATTAAGAGAAAGAAACGTCCTTGCATCTGCTTAAACGCATTCTTAAATGCGATTGGAAAGGAGGAAAAGAACATGAGACCGGAAATGAAGCGGTTTACTCTCAATACAACCTTAATGGGGCGTATAACTGAAATTCAGCCAGAAAAATCGGAGTTTCGTATCAAAGTTAATAGTGGAACAGAATTCCGCGTTCGCGTGAGTAAAGAAACTCAGTTTCAATTTCTGAAGAATCTGGATGGGATAAATCGCGATCGCTATCCAGTTCCTGAAGAGTTTGATGGCAGCCCATCGCAATTCATCACGCGGTATATTCGTCCCAACTATTTGATTGTTTCACAAGGAACTTACCAGGAAGATCTCGATAAGTCCTGTTTCAATGCTCGACGGATTCATTTATTACAGTCCCAGGATGGTCAATATCTGTTTGAGAATAATATGTGGTGGCTTGCCCAAATTTCTCGACTGGCAGATACCTGGTTAGGCTTTTTGTTTCCAAATAAGACAACCTACGAAATCGATGATTTCAGGCTTTACCAAACCAAATTAAACATCATTGGCTTGCCCTCCGATGATAACTTGCAGGAATGTGCGACCCTTTCCCGATTGATTTATGGGCTGTCATCTGCCTACTTGCTCACGGGATGTGAACGGTATCTTTCAGCCGCCCGTGCCGGAGTGAACTATCAACGGGAAACCTTCCGCTACCTGTCCAATGATGGTAAGCACTGTTTTTGGGCTTTTGGTAAGCGAAGAACTGAGACCAGTTACGAACTGTATATCCGTTCGCTGAACGAGGACGACAAAGACACGATTCCCCTTTATGAGCAGATTTACGCCCTGGCGGGACTGGCGCAGTATTACCGTATTACTCTCGACTGGGAAGTCTTAGACGACATTAAGCGAACGGTTCGCACCTTCAATGACCTCTTCCGTGATAAGGAATCAGAATATGGCAGGGATGCCTACGGAGACTATTTCTCTCACCTGGATCCCGTAACATTGACGTGGGACAGCGAGGCTTTAGGACCTAACCAGGCGAGAAAAAACTGGAACTCGATTGGAGATCATATTCCAGCCTATTTGATCAATGTGCTGTTAGCGATCGAGCCGTTGCCGATCCATGCCCACAGCTACGAAGAATTGCACACGTTTGTCAACATCTGCCGAAAAATTCTTCACAACACCAGCACTATCATTCTGGAGAAGTTTCCGGATCCCAATCCAGAAGTGCCGTTTGTGAATGAACGATTTCATCGGAACTGGAAACCAGATCATCAGTGGCGCTGGCAACAGGATCGAGCCGTGATTGGTCACAACCTGAAGATTGCCTGGAACCTGACTCGGGTTGCTAATTATTACTATTGTTTGGCGGAACACACCTCCGATGAACAAGAAGAAGAAAGCTCGCTGCGCCTTGCCGACAAGCTGATGAAGTTAGCGGAACGGCTCGGTGCCAATATGGCAAAGGTGGGATGTGATCTTTACCGGGGTGGTGTGTTTGATGCGGTCGAGCGCCATCCGACTAATGACATGGGCGTTGAGTTTCCGTGGGGGAATCATAAGGACTTTTGGCAGCAAGAACAGGCGATTCTGGCTTACTTAATTCTGTATGGGTGTAGTCGTGAGGATGAAGACCAGCGGCAGGAGTATTTGCAGCGTGCCCGTGAAACAGAAGCCTTCTGGAACTTGTTCTTCTTAGACTCTGACACGAAAGGGGTCTTTTTCCGAGTCACCGACATTGGGATACCCGACCTTGAAGGAGAGCACCGAGACAAAGGTGGACATTCGATTTCTGGTTATCACGCCTTTGAGTTGAACTTTTTAACTCATATCTATATGAGTGTTTATGTGACGAAACAGCCCTTCTGTTTGTACTTTAAACCGAATGCCAATTCTCGGCAGCATTCCATCAATGTGCTACCTGATTTCTTCAAGCCCGACACTCTGGAAATCAGACATGTCAGTGTCGATGGCATTGAGCGAACAACCATTGATCGCAACAACTTCCGAGTTGAATTGAGTGAGGATGAATTTCGGGTTAGCTCGGCAGCAGAAATTGTTGTGGAATTTAACCCCGTGAGCAAATAAGGAGGGTAAACCGCTATGACCGCTCATTTACTCGAAGGAAAGAAGGTAGCGGTTCTGGTAGAAACGGAGTTTATTCCGGAAGAAATTGCGGCTTATCAAACCCGCTTTGCGGAATTGGGAATCATTGTGCATCTCATGTCTAGACTCTGGGGAGATTCGATCGCTCACTTTGTCAGTGACATAGACGCCGTTGGCAAGGAACTGAAGATGCTTCATGTCAGCATTGATTTCCAAGATGTGGATGTGAATGACTATGCGGCAGTGATTATGGCAGCAAATTACACCAGTGTGCGACTGCGTTATTTTGAGCCACCTGCCGGACAGCCAATCAGTTCAGACCAGGTGAAAACGGCTCCAGCAGTCCAGTTTTTTGCCAGAGCGATGCAGAACCCCAACATTGTCAAAGGATTTCTCTGTCACGGGCTATGGATTCTAACGCCGATGCCCGAACTGCTGAAGGGGCGACACATTATCTGTCATGAAGTGGTGCTTGCCGATATTGCCAATGCAGGTGCCATTTATGTGCCTTCACCGACCAATGTGGTGATTGATGGCGATGTTGTGACCGGGCATTCAGGCAAAGATGTGAATGCGTTTATTGACGCGATCGCGCACCAAATTACTCTGCAAAGTCAGGGAATTCCATTGCTTTCCTATGAGCAAATGTCACGCCAAACAGAAACAGCGAAGCTGTAATTTCCTTACTGACCAATCGGGAGGTTAGAAATGACTCGGAAAATTTTGATTGTGTTATCGGAATGGGGATTTTGGGGCGAAGAATTAATCGGTCCTTTGGAAGCCTTTGATGCCAAAGGTTACGCAGTTGACTTCGCCACGCCCACTGGTAAACGTCCAGTGGCGCTGACTGGCAGCATGGACTCCACTTATGTGGATCCACCTCTGGGGCGCACAGTGGTTTCCCAAGCAATGGCAGACAAAGTGAAGGCGATCGACGATCCGGGCAATCCCCGCCTGGACAATCCTAAAAGCTTGAAGGATTGGTTGCCGGAACGTCCCTATTGGAGTTCTCCCAAATTCATCCGGGAAATGGAGGCGTATTACAAAGCATTGGATACGGTGCGAGAACGAGATTTAACCCAATACGATGCCCTTTTGATTGTGGGCGGCAGTGGTCCGTTGGTGGATCTGGTCAACAACCAACGGGTGCATGATCTGATTCTCAGCTTCCGGCAACTAGAGAAACCGATCGCGGCAGAATGCTACGGGGTTGCCTGTCTCGCCTTTGCGCGGGATCTGGGCGATCGCAAGAGCATTCTAGCGGGCAAACACGTAACCGGACACTGCCTGGAATACGACTACAAAGACGGCACCGGATTTGCAGGCAGGGATATTAACATCGGGCCACCCCCCTACCCGCTGGAATACATTCTGCGGGATGCCACCGCGCCCAACGGGCAATTTCACGGCAACGTTGGCAAAGAAACCTCTGTGATTGTGGACTACCCCTTCATTACAGGGCGTTCCACACCTGATTCCTATCTCACAGGTCAAAAACTTGTGGATGTCTTAGAACACGGACTCCAGCGGTATGGCTGGTAGTCCAACAAGGGGGCACTATGGGCAGTCAAACTGGGCGCTTCGCTATCCTGGAGCAATTTTTAGCCGATGGCATGCATTTCATGTTCGGCAACCCCGGCACCTCGGAGGAAGGGTTTCTGGATGCTTTGGGGAACTACCCCAATCTGAAGTACATCTTGACGCTCCAGGAATCGGTGGCAGTGATGATCGCCGATGGCTATGCCCGTGCCAGTCAAACGCCGACATTGGTGCAATTGCACAGTACGCCGGGACTTGGAAACGCCATTGGAGCACTCTATCAAGCCAAACGGGGACATTCGCCATTGGTGGTGATTGGAGGCGATGCTGGGATCAAATACCAGGCAATGGAAGCTCAAATGGCAGGAGATTTGGTGGCAATGGCTGCACCCGTTACCAAGTGGTCAACGATGGTGATGGATTCAGCTTCGCTGCTGCGGGTGCTGCGCCGTGCCATCAAGATCGCCACTACTCCCCCGATGGGTCCGGTCTATGTGTGTTTGCCGCTGGATATTCTGGATGCCCAGATTGTGGAGGAGGTGCAACCCAGTGCCCTTATATCAACGCGAGTGGTGCCCGATGAAGCCCTGCTGCGATCTGCGGCAACCCGGCTGGCATCTGCCCAGCGACCGATGCTGTTTGTGGGGGATGGGGTGGCATTTTCGGGTGCCCAGGCAGAACTAACGCGGGTGGCTGAACTGTTAGGCGCAGAAGTGTGGGATGGGGATACGGGTGAGCTGAATATCAGCCACAGTCACCCCCTGTATCAGGGAACGACGGGGCACATGTTTGGCTATCAAAGCCTGCCCATGATGTCTAAGGGGGATGTCAATCTGATCTGTGGCACCTACCTGTTGCCAGAGGTATTTCCTGAACTGGGTTCGATCTTTGCTCCCCATGCCCAGGTGATTCATGTCGATCTGGATACAGAGGCGATCGCTAAAAATCACCCTGTCGATCTGGGTATGGTGGGCGATCCGAAGCTGACGCTGGCTAGATTGGCAAGCCTCCTAGACGAAATGCTGACTCCGGAGCAACGAACGGTGGCTACAAAACGACTTGAGGAAATGGTAACGGTCAAAGCCTCTAAACGGGAGTATGAGCGCTCCGCAGATCAGGCAGTTCGAGATCAGGTTCCTCTCCACTTCTCACGGGTGGCAGAAGAACTGGCAGCCCAGTTGCCAGAAGACGCGATCATTTTCGATGAAGCCCTCACCGCTTCCCCAGCTTTGACCCGCTATTTGCCGCCCACCCAACCAGGACATTACTTCCTGACGCGGGGCGGCTCCCTCGGGGTTGGAATTCCGGGGGCGATCGGTGCCAAACTGGCGCATCCAGACAAAACTGTGGTGGCTGTGACGGGGGATGGGGCTGCCATGTATACCATTCAAGCCTTGTGGTCGGCGGCTCGGCACAATATCGCAGCGAAATTCATCGTCTGCAACAACCGCTCCTACCGCTTGCTGCAATTGAATGTGCTTGCCTACTGGCAAGAACGGGGTATTGCCAATCATCCATTTCCTTTAAGTTTTGACCTCTCCCAACCCGAACTCCGGTTTGATGAGTTAGCGCGATCGCAAGGGGTTGCAGCACTCCGAATTGAAGCCCCGGATGAGATTGCTCCAGCCATTCGCCAAGCCCTGGATCATCCTGGTCCGTTTCTGCTGGATGTGGTCTTAGAAGGCGATGTGCAGCCAGAGATGGTAGGAATTCGCTGCGGTCAGTAGAAGGTTGTGACCTATCAATCCAGCCAGTCACCAACCTATTGAACAAATCATCAGATCACTCAGTTTTCAACCAATCTTTCATCCCAATTCAGAAAGACCCGTAACAATTTGAGGACACCAATTATGGACGGCGCAACCTTTGATTACATTATCGTTGGTGGTGGCTCAGCCGGATGCGTTTTGGCTAACCGTTTGAGTGCCAACTTCAATACTCGCGTTCTTTTATTAGAAGCAGGTGGTCCAGATGCCGATCCCAGAATCTTTGCCATGATGGGGTTTGTGCAATTGTGGAACACCGATATGGACTGGCAGTTTGTGACGGAACCACAACCAGGTCTGAATGGTCGCAGAATTCCGTATATTCAGGGGAAAGTGGTAGGAGGTGGCAGTTCTGTCCACGCCATGATGTATGTACGAGGCAACCACCGCAACTTTGACCTGTGGAATGCCCTGGGGAATGAAGGCTGGAGCTATCAGGATGTATTGCCCTATTTCAAGAAATCCGAGGATTATGAAAAGGGTGAGAATGCATTTCATGGGGTGGGTGGACCGATGGCGGTACGGGAGTGCTGGGATCCCAGCCCGGTTGCGATCGCGTTTTTGAATGCAGCGAAAGAACTGGGCTATGCGAAGTCTGCCGGGGATTATAACGGAGCGCAGCAAGAAGACAACGCAGGGCTTTTCCAATTCAACATTACTCAGGATAAGCAGCGATCCAGTGCAGCCAGTGCATTTTTAACCCCGGTTCTCAATCGCCCCAATCTTCTAGTTAAAACTCATGCCTTTGTGACTCGCCTGCTGATGGAAGGCAAACGGGCAGTGGGGGTTGAATATGTTCAAAATAATCAACCATATCAAGTCAAAGCTGCCCAAGAAGTGATTCTGAGTTCAGGCACTTTTGTGTCGCCCAAGTTGTTGATGTTATCGGGTATTGGTCCATCGGAACATTTGCGATCGCTGGGCATTCCAGTTATTTCAGATTTGCCGGGTGTCGGTCAAAACCTGCAAGATCACCTGCGGCTACCCAACATTATTTATCGATCAAAACAGGAAATGCCACTGATTGAATTAGCGGCAGAAGTTGGGCTGTTTACCAGGCTGAGTTCTGATCTGAGTGCCGCCACACCTGATTTGCAAATTAATTTTAGTGCCGGTATTGCAGGCTGGGTACCAGAAACCGTTCCACCTGTTGAGCCACCCACCCACTACTTTCTGTTTGTGCCGGTGTTGGTACAGCCCCAAAGCCGAGGAGAAGTAAAACTGCGGTCAGCCAATCCCCAGGATTCACCCATCATTGATCCGAAATATCTCAGTATGAAAACCGATGTGCAAACGTACATCAAAGGAATTGAGCTATGTCGCAAAATTGCCAATACAACAGCATTTGCAGCGTTTAACGATGGGGAAGTTGCCCCTGGTGTAGGTGCAGACTTAGAACAATTTATCCGCAATAATGCCACAACTATCTGGCACCCGGTGGGCACTTGCAAGATGGGTCATGATCCCCTTGCAGTCGTCGATCCGCAGCTTCGGGTTCATGGGGTAGAAGGCTTACGGGTGGTGGATGCCTCAGTCATGCCAACCGTTCCTAACGGAAATACGAATGCCGCTGTCGTCATGATTGGCGAAAAAGCCGCCGATCTAATCCTGAGCGATCAACGGGTTCCCTTAGCTGCTTCAGTTTAATCAGGTTCAATTCCCTTACCTCAGCGCCTCTCTCAGGGCTGGGAAAGAAAAGCCAAATTTTGTCCGTGGAGTGGATTTCTCTCACAACTCATCGATCGCCCAGTCCAGACGATTAGTGCTGGGCAAAAACCCTCAGGGGAGGTCATCTATGAAACGCTATTTTTTCAAACTGATTACAGCCACTAGTGTTGGGCTGGCGTTGAGTCTTAGCCTCAGTCAGGGGACGGCTACCCTCGCTCAGCAACCAACCGAGCAACCTGCCCAGCAACCGACCGAACAACCTGCCCAACAAACCATTCAAACAGTCAGTGACCCGCTCAGCTTTATAACTGCCTATGGGGAGGCATTGTCCAATCCTCAATTGATTGAGGGCTTTACTCAATTTCTGACTGAGGATGTGACCTGGCGTATAGCCGGCGATCGCGATCGCCTCTGGTATCCTGGTGAATATCAGGGACGAACACGGGTGCAAGACTTCTTCATCAACATCACCCGTACCTTCATTTGGACTGAATTTACCCCCCTGGATGTGCTGCAAGAAACCAGAACCAACTCTGAAACAGGCAGACCCGTAAGGCGGGTTGCAGTTCGGGTCGCCCAAACAGGCAAAGGCACCTTTACTGGTCGAGCGTTTAGAGGAGATTTTGTTTACCTGTTCACCATCAATGAAGCCGGTCAGGTGCAATCCTTTGAAGGGTTCTATAACACCTATCCGGCGGCGGCGGCGGCAACCGGGGTTGAGGTGCCCCCAGCACCGCTAAATGATGCCCTGACCGGAAAGGCGATCGCCCCTGATGCCACCGTTGATCCTGCAATGGCACGCCGAGTGGCAACGGCACTATGGCAAGCACTAATTGCGAACGATCTGCCATCCGCATCTGGCTTGAATGCAGCTCATAGCCAATGGAGCTTTGCGATCGGGGGTCCTAACTTCTTGCCCTTCGTGGGAGCCGCCCAGGGTATGACCACAGATGAAAAACCTTTGAAAGCCGATTTCAGTAATGCTGGTGCGATTATTACCCAAATCTTGCAACCCCGCACTCGTGTGGTGTCCCCCGGAAATCTCAGGATTCAGGAAACCCTGGTGAATGGCAACCGGGTATTCGTTCACTTGCGGGAAACGGGGGCGATCGCCCTGGAAACTGGCAATCGCTACGACCTGGATGTCTTCAGTTGGCTCACGGTCAACCGAGATGGCAAAGTAACCTCCCATCAGGTCATTACCGATACCTACGCCACCGTAGCTGCTCTGCGATCGGGGAGTATGTTCCCGTTGCCTGCTTCTGCTCTTGCCATGCGTCACTATCCTGCTTCCTTTGTCACAGGTAGCCGCGTCAATGGGATTGTAGTAGCTTACGATGCTCAGGGCGGTTACAAGGGTATTCTGGGGCAAGCCGACCCCACCGACAGTACCCTACAACAGCCCAGCGCGATTACCTTTGGGCGCGATGGCAATGTCTACGTCACTTCCAGCGATACAACCGATCGCACCCAGGGAAACAACGTCTTGATCTACGACGGGGTATCTGGGCAGTTTCGCGGGGTATTTGGGCAAGCCAATGCCCAGAGCGGGTTGCTAAACCCCACAGGCATTAAATTCGGTCCCGACGACAACCTCTACGTCGCCAGTGGCTATACCTCCCAGGTTCTGCGCTACAACGGCAAAACCGGAGCTTTTATGGGCGTGTATGCTACCCGCAACAACGGCTTCCCCAATAATCTCGTGCCGCAGGGGATGCCCTCAGACTTTACCGTCTTAGTGTTTGGTCCCGATGGCGACCTTTATGTCACCAGCTTGCTGGAAAATAACCTGCGGGGTGCTGTTCTCAGATATGCCGGACCCCTATCTGCCAAACCGGGACAATTTCGCGGCATTTATGGGCAAGCCAGCAGTGCCAGCAGTGAACTGAATCAGCCGCGTTCCATCGTCTTTGGTCCCGATGCCAACCTTTACGTTGCCAGCGCCGCAACAGGACGTGTCTTGCAATATGCCGGTCCCTATCGTCATGACGCTGGTCGGTTCATGGGGGTCTACGCCGATGTGGGGCGCGAAATCATCGCCGAGAGGGATATCCAGAATGGTGACTTCAACGGCGACGGAACTGCCGATATGGTGGTTCAAAACGGGCTGGGCTTTGGTCCCGATAAAAACCTCTATGTCAGCAGCACGATTGAATACGTTAATCCAGAGGGTGGACCGGGCAACCCCATTGGTGGTAGCCAGGTGCGGATCTATGCGGGTCCCCACCATCGCACGCCGGGTACATTTTTAGGGGTGTTTGGGCAAGCCAGTACGGAGGACAGCCGCATTCTGCTGCCCACCACACCAGAGTTCACCTATGAGGAGAATACGTTTCCTCAAATCAATCGGTTTAAACAAATCGCCTTTGTGGTGGGAAGTAATACCGATCGCCCACTTTCAGCCGAAGGAGAACCGGGATTTTTCCAATCCGATACCACCGATGCCCTGGCTGCCTATGACCAGAATATGAAGTTCCTGGGCTTCTTAAACGAAAACTTGCTGGGTTCCCAGAATCCCATTAATGGCATTGGTGGGGTTGTGATGGGACCCAGTGGGCACATCCTGCTATCCAGTCAGCATTCTGACCAGATCTTGCAGTTTAACAGCCTCACGGGAGCGTATATGGGTGTCTTTGGCGATGCCAGTCCCCAAGGTACAGGTGATGATCCTAAAACCTCTGAAAATGAAGGACTGGATTTCCCTGCGGGCTTAACCGTCGGTCCCGACAACAACCTGTACGTGTCTGATCTGGGCAATAAGCGGATTTTCCGCTTTGACGGCTACACAGGGCGGCTCCTGGATGATCCCAACACACCGCAAAACGAAGGCATTGTGGTGCAACTGTCCAATGCCGACGATGGGCGATTCACTGACCTGGCATTTGGACCCGATGGTCGTATCTATATCGGGTTTAACCTCCCACGGGACAAACCTGCCCTGGGCAGAGCGGAAGTGCGTGTTTATCGACCCGATGGTGGGCTGGAGATGACGATTAAGGGACCACCGGAGCATCCTCTAGACTTTGTCGCAGTTTTAGATGTGGGACCCGATCGCCGCCTTTATGTGGGAGATGATCCAGCATCCGTTGCTGACCCAGCCACAGGGCAACTGCTCGCGCCCGATCGCCAAAGCCGCCTCCTGATTTACGAGATTCCTAACGTCCATCCCCTGTTGGTGAACCCCAAAACCGGACAGGGCGACCCCAATGGCGTCAGGCAACCACCCCACCTGATCAGAGAGTTTGAAGTTGGACAGGGCAATGCAGGTGGACTCACGGTGGATACCAACGGTGTGATTTATCTGAGTGCGCCATGGGCAGGTGAAGTCAGGCAATACAACGACACGGGTGAATTGCTGGGAACCGTAGCCAACTTCCGGTTGCCAACGACTGCCCTCCGAGAAAACGGTGGTGTGGATGAAGATGGGCGACCCCGTCCAACGGGATCTGTGTTCATTACCCGCACCCAATAGTTGAGATGTTTATGGCTTGCCGGGAGTATCGCCATGAAAACTGAATTAGGAACCAGTCCGGAACCAACTCTTACCGATGCTGAACTCTATGATTTTGCCCAACGCTGGTATCAATTACTGGATGTCCATGCACCGCTGGAAGCATTCATTCCGTTGCTGGCGGATGAAGGGTTGAAAATGGTGTTTCCAGAAGGCACGATGACAGGGCTTGCAGGCTTTCAGCAATGGTATGAGCGGGTGGTCACTCTCTTCTTTGATGAGGTTCATACCTTGAAACAGGTGAAGGTGATTTCCCAGGGCGATCGCACCACCATCAAAGTCATTGTCAAGTGGGAAGGTAGCATCTGGCATCCACCTGCCCCTCGTAGTGAACGCATCGTAGCGGATGCCTATCAAACCTGGGAACTGGTGCGATCGCCCACCACTGGCAAGCCGATCATTCTCAGCTATGTGGTTGATTCCCTTAACTACTACGAAGGTTCAGCCAGACTTTAAATCCGTTATCTAAATCCGTTCTTTCCCATCTTCCTTTCTGTTTCCGCTTCACTCTTTCCTCAAACTGAACTAGGAGACAATTGATATGAAATACAAACTACTCGGACGTAGTGGACTCCGGGTGTCAGAACTCTGTTTGGGATGTACCACCTTTGGCACCAATTGGGGACCAACCTGGGGCGTCGATCAAAATAAAAGTCGCCAAATCTTTGATGTGTTTACTGAAGCGGGTGGTAACTTTCTCGACACTTCCAACTTCTATCAAGAAAGCCAGTCAGAACAATTTCTGGGCGAGTTCATTTATCCCAATCGCGATCGCCTGGTGATTGGTTCCAAATACTCGCTTTTTGATGGGGGTGCTGACAAGAACGACCCCAACGCCTCCGGCAACCATCGCAAAAATCTCGCCCGCTCGGTGGAAGGATCGCTGAAACGGCTGAAAACCGATTATATCGACCTGTTATGGATTCACATTCAAGATCACACCACCCCAGTGGATGAAATTCTGCGGGCACTGGATGACCTGGTGCGGCAGGGCAAGATTCTCTACATTGGGGCATCCAACTTTCCTGCCTGGTGGCTGGCGCGTGCCAATACCCTGGCTGATTGCCACGGCTGGTCGCCCTTCATTGCCACCCAGGTGGAATGGAGCATCCTGGAGCGCTCCTGTGAGCCTGAATTTTTGCCGATGGCGCATGAACTGGATATGGCAATGGTGTGCTGGGGCGCTCTGGCAGGGGGCATGGCAACCGGGAAATATAACCGGAAACCGGACCCCAACCAACCCTACCGCCTGGCAGACCAGTTGGAACCTGGGAAAAAGGTACTCTGGCACGATGCCTATGTCCGTGACCTGGCAATCATGGATCAGGTTGTCAAGATTGCCGATCGCATCGGTCGTCCCGCCAGCCAGATCGCCTTGCGGTGGTTGATGCAGCAAAAAGTCGTCACGATTCCAATCTTTTCAGCCCATACCGTTGAGCAGGCAAAGGAAAACCTGGGTGCCTGTGACTTTAGCCTCACCGATGAGGAGATGCGGCAAATTGATCAGGCAACACTGCCTGCGATCGCATCCGTCATGCCTAATGCCGGACCATACCCCTATCCCATGCTGGAGTACGGCTCACCCTCACTGGCAGAACTCTTCTACTCCCGCGTGCTGCTCTTCGGCAATGGGGAATACAAAATCCTGAATCATCGCCGCGCTTTCCCCTATCGTTATCAACCGGCGGGTGCATCTGCAATTCCCGATTAGCCCAGCAAAATCACACAGGGATACTAATTCACCATTCAATTCAAGGAGGTGTCCAATCATGGTAAAAGCACCAGATACAGCCCTCGGCAGAATGTATGAAGCCCACATTCGCATGGTCCTGGAGAAGGATATTGAAGGCTTGCTGAACCAGTACACCAACGATGCACTGTTGATCAGTAGCTTTATGAAAGAGCCAGTTTATTACAAAGGACGCGACCAACTCAAAGAACACTTCAAGGGCATTCTGGGCATTGAAGGGCTGGAAGTAGACCTGGCTTTTTGGGCAGAAACCGAAAATCCGCAAACCTTGATGATTGTGGAAGGCATCCAGATGAAAACCGACCAGGGAGAATCCACTATGCGGTTTGCCGATAGTTGGGTATTGCGGGATGGCAAAATCGCGATCCACTTTGCTGGCATGGTGCAGTATCCCGACGGCGCGATCGCCTAGTTCCCTCGAACATTCCTACTCATCCCCTCCCCCCTCCCCCCCTTCTTCACCAAAGGAAATCGCCATGACACCTGTAACCTTCGCCCATGTTGGCGTCAATTGCAAAGACGCGATCGCCACAGAGCAGTTTTATACAAAGCACTTTGGGTTTCAACGATCTAGAGTGGTTCCTCTGGGCGATCGGCAAATTGTGTTCCTTAAATTAGGCAATGTCTATCTAGAACTCTTCCAGGCAGAAGAAGCCTCCCCAGTTCCTCCACCTACCAAGGATGGACACTCCTATCCTGGTTGGCGGCACATCTCCATCCGAGTGGATAACGTGGATGCCAAACTAGCCGAAATGGGCAGTGATGCCATAATCACCCTCGGTCCACTCAGTTTTGATGATTTTATTCCCGGTTGGCGAGCCGTCTGGATTGCCGACCCCGATGGCAACATCATTGAACTCAACCAGGGGTATGTGGATCAGCGCAATCCGCCCCCCCTGGAGGCAGATTTAGCCCAACGCAGGATGGCAAAGGCTGCGATCGCCTGATGTTCTGGGTTTTCAATTCTGTCTCTCCCTATCATCTTCAGCAGGGGTGCAATCATGACGACTATGCCAGTTCAATTCGTTTATCTAACAGGATTGAAACGAACCCCATTCACCCATCCCCGGTTAATTGGCAGTTGGGATGAAACCGGGCACTATTCTAACCAGTGGACTGCGGTACCCATGCAACCAACCATCGCTGAGGATGGTTGCCCCAGTTTCACTGCCACCGTTGCATTGGATACGGCTGAAATTGGTCGTCAGTTTCGTTGGGGTGTGATCTGCGATGGTTCCGGTGGGACTGACTTGTGGGGCATTCCTACCGAGGTCAACGATCGCAACTCCAGCGATCGTGTCCGCAGCTTCATCTTGCACCAGCCCGATGGAGACAAACTCCAGACTGAAGAATACTACCTCACCCACTGCCGCCGCCTGGGGGCGCAAAAATACTATCCTCCCGGTCAAACAGACCCCGCCCTCAAATTTGCAGTATGGGCACCTAATGCTCACAGTGCTGAGGTGGTATTTGGCGATTGGAATAATGGCTATATTGCCGACGATGGGTATGGCATGGATGCCATCATCGGGACTTTTCCAATGTTCCGCACTGAGGAAGGCATCTGGCATACCGATCTCATGCCATCACTCGAATTAGCCAACTTCTCAGACTTCGATCACCAGCCCTACCTGTTTCGCATTGTCAAAGAAGATGGACAGGTAGCATACCGCACCGACCTGTATTCTCGCTGTCAACTGGGACAGGGCAATATCGATCCCGCTGGTCAGCATTACTCCGGCAAATACACCGAACTGGATGGTACTAAAAGTTGTTCAGTTGTGGTTGATCCTGATACCGTCACACGAGAGTTTCAAGATGCCCCATTTCCTGACTTAGAGTTTGTCTCAGAAGCGGTGTTTTGGCGCGATGAGTTGCAGCGCGATCGCCCCGTTCCTCACCGGGTTGAAGATCTCATCATCTACGAATTGCATTTGGGTGCTTTGGGGTATGGCAAAGACCGTCCCGGAAACTTTCAGGATGCGATGGCACTCCTGCCCTACCTGGTAGACCTGGGAGTGAATGCCGTTGAACTGTTGCCCATGTCAGAATTTCGCGACAAGGTGAATTGGGGCTACGAAACCTCTCACTACTTTGCCCTGGAATACAGTGCCGGAGGACGAGATCAGCTCAAACACTTTGTTCGAGAGTGTCACCGCCACGGGATTGCTGTGATTCTGGATGTGGTCTACAACCACTACAACCCCAATGGAGAGCGGGCAGAATGGGCTTATGACTCCAACCGTCCTGACCACAACATCTATTACTGGTATGAGGGCAATCCTGCTGATTATTCGCAACCCGATGGCGGCTATCTCGATAACTGGTCTACCGGATTTGCCCCTCGCTGCCACGAAGAAATGGTGCGCAAACTGTTCATCAGCAGTGCTGCCATGCTTATGGAAGAGTTCCATATTGATGGATTCCGGGTGGATCAAACCACTTCGATGCACCTCTACAATGTGCTGCATGCGAATGGTCAAGCCGTGGGTGATGCCAATATCTTTGGTGCCAAGTTTTTAAGAGAATGGACTCGCACACTCAAACTCTTGAATCCCAATGTAGTTTTGATCGCCGAAGATCATTCCAATTGGGAAAAAGTAACTGAATCCCCCGATCTCGGAGGGCTAGGCTTTGACGCTGTTTGGTATGCCGATTTTTACCACCACTTAATTGGAGACACCCGCCAGGGAAATGAGTATGCCAGACTCATTCCAACCGCTGGCTATGGCACAGATGAACCCCTTGCAATGGATAAGTTTGCCGGAGCGTTGGCATGGTCGGGGCACAAGAAAGTGGTCTATCACGAATCCCATGACGAAGCTGGCAACTCCTATTACGAAGCAGGTGGAATCCGGATTGAGTCTAAACGCACCATCGCTTCTGCGGTGAATGGAGCGCCTTTAGTGGGGGAAACTCGCCGCGTTGCTGAAGCCCGTTCCTGCGTTGCGGCTGGTCTGTCTATCCTATCGGCAGGCACGCCCATGTTCTTAATGGGTGAGGAAATCGGCGCTCAAAAGCCTTACCGTTACACCGATTTCTCCAGAAACCGAGAAGATTTATTGGGCGAAAGGGCGACGAATGGCGCTAATCTGTTCCGCTTCTATCAAGACTTGATTCGGCTACGTCGAGAACATTCAGGCTTGCGATCGCACAACATCGAAATGATTCACGTCCACAACGCCAACCGCATCCTTGCCTTTAGACGCTGGAGTGACCAGGAAGAGTTTCTCATCGTTGCCAGTCTGAACAACCATCCCTTTACCGAGGGATACACCCTTCAGCATCCGTCATTGGGCGATCGCAAATGGCAAGAAATTTTCAACGGTGATTCTAAACGCTACAACGGAAACAACATTGGCAATTACGAAACATCAATCGTTGCATCTGGTACTTCTATTCGTCTGGTAATTCCTGGCAACGGATTGATTGTATTTCAATTGGTTTGAATTCGTTGCGATCGCAACTCTAAATGTTCGTTATTTGTCACAGACTTTACTATCTTTTGCGAATATCCGCATAGTGAGTACTTCGATCATCCGTTTGAAAAAACTAGTGGGGTGCGTTTTATGAAAATATCAACTGCTCTAACCAAAAAACCCTCAGAAAATCTTGCAAAACACGACTCAAGGAAGCCCAAAAAACACTTCTCAGTCAAAACTATCTTGGTGGTCAGTGGAGGATTATTCCTACTGATTGTTGCGGTTGTCGTAATAAATCCGCCCTGTTGGGAGTGGCTTGGTGTCAAGGATTGCGAAATAGATTCTCCAGCAAAAAACAGGACAAAAGTTGAGCTAGTTGAGGAACAAAAAACTGCGTGGGATTGGTTAAACCTGGTGTTTGTTCCTGCATCTGTGGTGATTCTTGGTGTGTGGTTGCAGTCATTACAAGAACGGGCAAAAGACGACAGAGAAAGGGCTGAAAGGCTGAGAGAGTTAAGAGTTGAAAGGCGCACTCAACGCCGAGAACGAGCAGAAAGAAAAAGAGCAGATGAGCAAGCCAAAGTAGAAAAAGCTAGAGCAGATGAGCAGGCACAAATAGAAAGAAAAAAAGAAATCGAGCAAGTACAACGAGAAAAAGCCAGGGTAGAAGAACAGCAGCGTGAAGAGGCACTAGCAGCCTATCTGAGTAGTATGTCAGAACTTTTGGTTGGCAAGCGCCTGAGCGCTCTAGCCAAAGAACGATCGAAAGGTGCGATCACTGAGAAGCAGGAGTTTTTGCTCGATGCAGGGGTCGATGTCATTCGTGCCAGAAGTTTGTCCATACTCCGCAGATTAACGGATGGGCAACACTCAGAAGAGCATGCCGATCGCAAACGCAAGGCGAGTGCATTGTTGTTTCTTTACGACACAGACCTGATCAAGAGACAAGAACTGGAAAAGACAGATGATCAAGGAAATCGCCTGACGTTAGAATCACTGCTTAGCTTAAAGGATGCAGATCTCACCTATACTGACCTCAACAATGCCCGCCTCAGTCATGTCAACCTCAGCGGGACTGATCTGAGCTATACCAACCTCAGTAAAGCCGTCCTCATTGATGCCATCCTCGATCAGGCAAACCTCAACAATGCCCATCTCGATCAAGCAAAGCTCAACAATGCTCACTTGATTAAAGCGGTTCTCACCCAAGCGGTCCTCAATGATGCCGACCTCAGCAATGCCGACCTCAATGATGCCAGCCTCAAAGGTGCCCATCTGATTAAAGCGGTTCTCACCCACGCCAGCCTCAGCAAGACGGATCTCAACGGTGCTAATCTCAGAGGTGCCAACCTCATGGGTGCCAACCTCGTGGGTGCCAATCTCAGTAAAACCGACCTCATTGATGCGGACCTCAACGGCGCAGACCTCAGAGGTGCCAATCTCCGCAATGCCAATCTCCGCAATGCCGACCTCAGCCATGCCAATCTCAGCCATGCCAACCTCAGTAATGCCGACCTCAAAGGTACCAACCTCAGCAAGACCGACCTCAGCAATGCCGACCTCAATGATGCCGACCTCAATGATGCCGACCTCAACGATGCTCACCTCAATGATGCTCACCTCGTTGGTACCGACCTCAGCAATGCCGACCTGATTGGTACCGACCTCAGCAATGCCGACCTCAGCAATGCAATTCTCAACGAGGCTGACCTCAGCAATGCCATTCTTAGCGGTACCGTTCTCAAAGGTGCTGCTCTCAAAGGCGCACACCTCATCGGTGCTAACCTCAGCAATGCCGTCCTCAGCAATGCCGTCCTCAACAAGGCTGTCCTCAGCAAGACTGTTCTCAGCCATGCGGTTCTTAGTGGTGCCGTCCTCACCCATGCCAACCTCAGCGATGCGGTTCTCAGCGATGCAGTTCTCAGCCATGCGGTTCTTAGTGGTGCCGTCCTCACCCATGCCAACCTCAGCGGTACCAACCTTAATGAGACTGACCTCAGCGATGCCAACCTCAGCGGTGCCAACCTCAGCCATGCGATTCTCAGCAATGCGGTCCTGGATGGCACTGACCTCAGCGGTGCCGACCTCAGCAATGCTGACCTGAGAGAGAGCAACCTCTGTAATGCCAACTTCAGCAATGCCGACCTCAGCAGTGCAATCTTCCTTTCAACCAATCTCAGATGCACAAAAGAGCTAACCCAACAGCAGCTAGTGAGAGAAGGGGGAGAAAATCAGCCGTTGCTGTGCAACGTACTTTTGCCCGAAGGCATCTCAGTTGGTCACAATCGCGACTGCGATCGCCTGACAGAAGTATTTTTCACTCGTTATCCCAAAGATTTCAAGACCCTTAAAGAGGCTAAGCAATACGTGGACGAAGCGCGGAAGCAACAATTGTAGTAGTAGGATGTGCTCTCTAACGATCGCGCTATATACACTGAACCATTGGGAAAGAGTCCCTTCAGTTACCAATTGCCAATCAGTCTGCGGAGTTCATCAACATTCAGGTAATCGGTGGCAAAGGCTTTGCGCAATAAGTCAGGAGGGATAAACTCGTCGTACTTTTCTAGCTTCGGTGCTTCGTCTTCTGCCAATAGGTTTTCGGCATCCAGGGAGCGATCGGCTAAGGATTTAATTTCGTAATACAGGCTCTCCAGTTTACATTTGCCCAGGTTGACCACCATAAAGTAGGGAGATTTCCCGACAATTCCTCTAATTTTCAATGTTTCGCGGCAGTGGAAGCGAAGAAACCGATCTAACGTGCGATAGGCGATCGTCCCCATCCAGGGAAGAATGCAGCAGTAGCTATCCTCCAGTGGAATCAGATACCACTCCCCTAAGTTTTCTTTCTTTGCCAGGTTGCGAGCTTCTGCTAGCCGCTTTTTTGCACCTTCCTGCAAGTAGGGATACACGGTATTTTCCAGTAACACCTGTCGCATCCGTTGCAGAACTCGCGTGTGAATTTCGCCACTACTACCATGCCAGGACACAGAAGATTCCCCGATCGCAGGCGTGACAGAAACCGTCTTCGAGCGGTTATCAATCTCTGCCACCTGCCAGGTACGTCCGGCAAGGGAGACTTTCTCGCCGACATTGGGGGGTTGCACAATACTGCCAATCTCCATGCCACCGTGCCATACGGCGTAATCTTCGGTGTCGGGAAAAATGGCGTAAAATTTGAAGTTCCGCACAGTTTTTTCTGCGGTCAGTCCAATGATCAGCCCGTTTTCCTTGGTGTGCTGAATGTGGTCAATTTCGATTAAATGCCGCAGCAGCAGGCGAAAGTCCTCCTGGGAAAGGGAGCGAAAGGGCGGCAGGGTCAGAATCGCCTGTGCCAGTGCTGCCGCAGACTGTTCCCCTAGTGCCAGTAAGATACTCATGGTCTGCTGGTAGAGAAGGCTGAGGGGATAACGGGCGGGGGCGATCGGCTCGATCCATTTCTCTTCCAGATAAAGCTGAATGATGGCGATGCATTGTAACAATTGCCAGGGAATCTTTTCCTGGAGGGGTGTTTCGCTGTAGGCACTGCGGTCAACCTTGTCTTCCACACAGACAAACCGCATATCGGCTGGACTGCCCCGCCTGCCCGATCGCCCCAACCGCTGCAAAAAACTGGATACAGAACCGGGGGATCCTAGTTGAAGTACCCGATCCAACTTCCCCAGGTCAATGCCCATCTCAAAGGTGACGGTTGCCGCTGTCACCGTGGGACCGCTGGTATCACGCATGGCATTCTCGGCTGCCTCCCGTAATGGGGCTGAGATACTGCCATGATGAACGTGGTAGACATCGGGAATGCCCTTTGCGGCAGCAATTTCGCGCATGGCAGCAATCACAGATTCGGTTTCAGTGCGTCCATTGGCAAAGATCAGACATTTGCGCGATTGGCTCTGGTTGAACAGGTAAAGGTGATGGGGTTTAAACCGCTTGTCACCCTTTGCCCGCACCACCAGTCCAGAGTCAAAGAAATGCTCCACACTCAGCCGGATGGATCGTTGTTCCCCAGGTAGTTGGGGGGTGATAACGGGCTGTTGGGTGCCTGCCCGCAGCCAATCCTCTGCCATTGAGTAATCTCCTAAGGTTGCCGAAAGTCCGATCCGACGGGGAGTGTTTTTGGTCAAACGGGCAAGACGAGCAAACTGGCAGAGAATCTGGCTACCCCGATTAGAACTAATGAAGGCATGAATTTCGTCAATGATGATGAAGCGCAAATCGCCAAACAGCCGCTCCAGATCCGTGTTTTTGTTGACCAGCAAGCTCTCCAGCGATTCAGGCGTAATTTGTAAAATCCCTTTAGGGTTTTTCAGGAGATTCTTTTTGCGGCTCTGCATCACATCTCCATGCCATGCCCAGACGGGAATATCAGCATATTTGAGTAGATCGGTGAGGCGATCGAACTGGTCGTTAATTAGCGCTTTGATGGGTCCCACATACAGTGCCCCTACGGTTTTAGGTGGGTCATCATGCAGCATCGTTAGTACAGGCAGAAACGCTGCTTCGGTCTTACCAGATGCGGTTCCAGCCGCAATCAACAAATGGGCATTGGTATCAAAAATAATGCGGCAGGCTTCCATCTGGATCGGACGCATCTCTGCCCAACCCTGGGCATAGATGTATTCCTTGATGAAGGGGGCAAGGCGATCGTAGGGAGAAGCGGTGCCTGTTTGCATGGAAGCGATCGTGATAGGTGCGTGAAATGCAGTTTACAGCGGTTTTCAGACGGGTGCCACACAGGTGATGCCTTTAGATCCTTGGGAAACAGTGGATCAGTGTGGCATACACAAATGAAAATGGCTGTAACTGTTTAATCCTACAAAAAACGGCTGCCAAAGGACGATCGCACGCCCCTCGTTAACGCTTCCGTGCTTCTTCTCAATTACTCAGGACTAATGAGGGGAAGTTTCTCTGTGATTGAGCAAGAGTAGTCGTGATGAGTCCAGCCTAATGAGCCAGGGAATTGGACGATCTTTGAGAGTTTGCCATTTCTCCTTAAACACTTCTGCCTGAAGGTGATAATCGTCGGAGTTTGCGGGCGGTTCACCCAATTTCAAATACAGCGTCATGCGGTGAGGCGTTTCACTGGTCCAGGCTAACCAGGCAGGAACGGTGTTCGGTTGGTCGGAGGTTTCTGGAAACGCAATCTGATGGGCGCGAATGCCGACATGGGTGTGCCTGGGAGAAACGGGTTCTGCGGTTTGCAGGGCGCAGTTCCAATCGAGGGCATGAATTTTCTGATCGGTAATGGGCTGGATGCGAGAGTAATTTTTACACCCGGTCAGTTGGGCGACAGTGAGGGTGCCAGGATGATCAAAAATGGTTTGTTTTTGCCCTGCTGCGACCACCTTTCCGGCAGACAGAACCAGCAGTTTTTGACAGACGCGGTAGGCTTCTTCCAGATTGTGGCTAACGAATAGGGTCAATCCTTTGTAACTGGATAGCGTCTTAATCAGGTGCTTTTCGAGTTCACTGCGTAAATGCGTATCGAGGGCAGAAAATGGCTCATCCAAGAGCAACACATCCGGTTCCGTTGCCAATGCTCTGGCTAAAGCCACCCGCTGTTGTTGTCCGCCGGATAGCTGTTGCGGATAGCGATCGCCCAAACCCGATAGCTTTGTTTGTCCCAATTGCTCTAAGACTCGTCGATTGGTCGCATTTTTCGACAACCCCTTTAACCCATAGGCAATATTTTGAGCCACCGTCAGATGGGGAAATAGGGCATAGTTTTGGAACAAAAATCCCACTTTGCGATCGCGGCTGGGCAAATTAATTCCCTTACGGGAATCATACAAAATCCGATTATTCAGCACGATCATTCCGCTAGTTGGGGTTTCAATTCCAGCAATACAGCGCAGAGTCATGCTTTTGCCAGAACCCGAACTGCCTAAAATTCCCAGTGCTTCTCTCTCAATGTCAAAAGCGACTTCTAGACAATACTGGGGAAACTGTTTTTGGATATCGACGATCAGTTGCATGGGCAGTTGCATGAGAAACGGAAAGAAGACGATTAGTTTTTACTTCTAAGTTGTGATATTTGCTCCCATCGAACCTCGGTGAACCTCAGTGAGGCTGTGTTAAAGTAAAAGCCACTTCCCACTCAGCAACTCCGATGATCACGGTTGGCATTACCAAAGCAATCACCAATCTCACTGAAGCTCACGCTAGATTGGATGTTTCGCCTAGTCTAGATGCAACCTTCTTTTCAGAATGGAAAGCACCTTTGCCATCATTGACTGATCTAGAGCAGACAAGACTCGATCACCTCAAACGACGGTATCTTTACTACGCCGATAGTGGAGCGATTACCGAAGGTACGGTCAACTTAATTTTGCTATCTCCTTTGCTAGAAACGCTGGGATTGATTGATCCGCCTTACCAGGTTCGGGGCGAAAAATACGTCCGGTTTGAAATTGAAGATGGTGATACCTTACTGGACGGGTTAATGGATGCTTTAGTCATTCAGGATAGCCTCTGGCTGATTGTGATTGAAAGTAAACGATACGGGTTTAGTGTACGGCAGGCGATCGCCCAAACCTTAGCGTATATGGCAGGTGCTCCGAGTTCTCCTGTGTTTGCCCTCATTACCACTGGAGAAGATTATTTATTCGTTAAATTAGATTGTGCCTCCTCCCTTTATGCGTTGTCTGATAAATTTACGCTCAGCACCGTTGAAGGAAATGAATTGCATCAAGTCGCGCAAATTTTGAAACGGCTGGCTAGTGGATAATCTGAGCTACCTCTTTTTTCACTTTTGCCTTTTTTCCTCTATCGTTCACAGGATTATGGGTTACTGTTTCCTGTTTTCTTTCTACCTGTTTTCTTTCTAATAGTCTGACCCACCACAACAGGGCAAAGGCGATTGCCGTCATGATCAGCACCATCACATTCGCTAATTCATACCGCTGGGATTGCACCGCATCGTAGATTGCCAGCGGTAAAGTCTGAGTTCGTCCGGGGATGCTGCCTGCCACCATCAAGGTTGCGCCAAATTCGCCCAGTCCCCTTGCGACGCTCAAGCCAAAACCTGCCAAAATTCCTCGATAGGCGAGGGGCAAGCTGATGCCCCAGAGGACTTCTAGTTCGGTGGAGCCGAGTGTACGGGCAGCGGCTTCCAGTTCTGGGTTAACGTTGGACATCGCAGCTCTGGTCGATTCCACCATTAAGGGAAGTGCGACGACCGCAGAGGCGATCGCACCTGCCTGCCAGGTAAATAGCAGATCAATCCCGAACCATTCTTTAATCGGGCTACCGCGCCCCAACGACAACAGCAGAAAATAGCCCACGACGCTGGGCGGCAACACCAGCGGCAAATTTAACAGCGTAGAAACAAAAATTTGCCCCGGAAATTGGGTTCTTGCCAACCAGATCCCCAAACCCAGACCCAGCACCAGAATCAAAACACTGGCAATAAGGGTGACCTGAAGTGACAAAATCGCAGGCTGCCAGATCACGACACAGGCTCCTCGCCGGGTAAGACAAAGCCATATTTTTGCATCAAGGCTCTACCCTTCTCGCCATTGATGAAAGCGGCAAATTGCTTTGCCACCTCTGGATGGGGCGCGCTTTTGGGAACTGCCAGCATTTGTTCTAGAGGTTTGTGCAGTTCAGCCGGAATCAATCTCCATTTTCCGGGCTTTTCGACGCTGATAGAGAGCGCTGCGATCGCCACCTCCACATTCCCCGTTTCCGCATACTGCTGGGTTTGCTTGATGTTTTCTCCAAAGACTAGCTTCGGCTGGAGTTCTTCCCAAATCCCCACCGCTTGTAGAGCCTCTCGTGCGGCAACGCCATAGGGTGCATGGTCAGGATTGGCGATCGCCACCCGCTTTACCGTTGGTTTAGTTAGATCTTTAATGTCTTTAATCTCAAGGGCACTTCCCTGCTTCTGCCAGAGCGTGATGCGTCCGACCCCATATAGTGCTTTTGTATCAGAGAGAACTAACCCTTTCTTGTCCAAGTCCTCCACAAATTTCTTGTTCGCTGCGGCAAATAAATCAACCGGCGCACCCCGCTCAATTTGCTGGGCAAGTTGCCCGGTCGAACCCAAATTAAACGTAACTTGGTTCCCCGTTTCTTGCTCCCAGAGCTTACTAACCTCTGGAAAGACATAGTTCAAATCAGCGGCAGCAGAAACCGTTAAGGTCACAGGATTACCCGCCGATGAGAGAGAAACCGTTGGGATAGAAGATTGTTGACTCACGGGAGAAAGCCCACATGCCGCCAACAGCCCGATCAACACCAGACTTAAAAACCATCGCTGCTTTCTAAACATTTGCTCACAATTACTCTTTCAGGAGACACCCGATGCAAACAATATCAACATTACGCCAATATACTTGCACCAGGTTGTAGTCTCCTGAACAAATTTGCGACTAACTGCAACCAAAAATGATCCACTTTAGAGAACTCCAAAGAACGATTGCTCCTGTCATGCTGAGCAAAGCGCCAGCGTAGTGAAGCATCCCTATTCATCGCAAACCTGGAGATTCTTCGCTTCACTGCGTTCTGCTCAGAATGACAATGGATCATTTATTTCTTGGATCTCTCTTAGAGCGTTAGTTTGGACGCTCTACCGTCACAATAAAATTATTTCCTTGACTGGTAACTTTGGTAACTTTCCATTTCGGGTCGATGTGATTACGAATACTGGCAGCATTCTTAACCTTTGCTGCAACGTATTTCTTCATTGCAGATGAATTGAGTTCTTCGGTAGCTATGTTTTCAATGCTTTTGGTCAACTCTTTTTTGATCTTTCCTTCGATCCAACCGCAGATGCCTTTAAATGCCTTACACAGCTTATTCGCAATCTTCACATCAGTTTTGAAGTCCACCTCCGCATTGGCATAGGCAATGGAGCCGTTATAAGCGACAGGTGTGAGCGACAATGCAAAGATCGAATTATTCAAATGAATGTCACGCTCCATTTTGAGCGAGCATTCACCCCATTTGCCCAACAATCTACGGACACACTTTGCTTTGACCTCTTCGCCCTGACTTTCAAAATAGGCATTCAAATTGATGCGGCTACCGTTGACTGTGGCTTGAATAGACTTAGTGCTAAAGTCACTAAGATAGTATTTGAGTTGCCGAATCTTGTTGATTTCGAATTTGTACTCAGGAATTGGAAACGGTTTCTTAGAACCAGTTGGCAACAAGATATAGCTGGCATCTTGATGCCAACTGGTTCCTTTTTTAGATCCATAGTTATGGATACGAATTTGGGTTGACCCCAATGCCGCATTAAATGCTGTAGCAACCGCAGCCTTAGGAACAGGTACATTTACCGTTTTTGCCTCTGCTGGTAAACTAAGCATCGGGATGCTACCAAGCATGACGGCTGCACTAGCGGCTGCAATTATAGTCTTGCGGGTCATTTGACTATCTCCTTTAGGTGAATGCGAATGGGTTAGAATTTCGTTGTTCATGGGAGGATTCTTTTGAGTGAGAAGCGACGTAACTCTACAGAATGCGTACTGTTGAGTCGGTAAGATTGGGTTAATTACAAGTTGAGAAGTTGGTTGAACAAAAACCGCTTCCTGATTTTGTTTGTGACTATGACTCATGGGGAAAAACCGAGTTTTATGCAAAATCGGAAATCCTTTAGAAAATTAAATCCCCAACGCCTTTAAGGAAGTGGGGGAAAAGGAGTTGGAGATTCGGATATTTGTTTAGCTGTAGCCATTTCTATCAGAACAAGGAGCTTAAGCCCCTTTATGCAAATCCATCGATTTGACAGTGCCAATAAGTTTTATGAAAGGGTAGGGGGTTATTTGCGGCAACGGGAAGTGAACCATAATTTACTGCTGCGGATATGTCACACCTTGCTTCACAGTCCAGACCGCTACCCAAGCTCACCCTACCTGGCTGCCATAGAGTCAGGTGGCAAAACGGTGGCTGTAGCCCTGAGAACACCGCCCTTCCCCCTGCTGCTGTCCCACATGGAGGATTTGGAGGTATGTAAACTGCTTGCCGAAGACCTTCTATCCTGCCAGCATGACCTGTCTGGAGTGAATGGTCCCTCTCCGGAGTCAGAGTCCTTTGCCCAGGTCTGGCAGGGCTTGACTGGGCAGACCTACGCCCTCCAGATGGGGTTACGCCTGCATCAACTGAATACTGTGGAGTTGATCGCCCCTACCCCAGGGTTTCTACGCCTGTTAACAGAAGCTGATCGTAACCTCTTGCTTCAGTGGCACCATGACTTTGCCGTCGAAGTAGGGGAACCCTTTGGGCTAAATCCAGGGGAAGGCGATCGCTGGTTAGCGAACCAGTTAAAGCATGGGACTGCCTTTATCTGGCAAGATAGGAGTCCTGTGTCACTGGCTTGTATGGCGTTCAAAACCGGACGCATTGCCTGCATTAACATGGTCTATACCCCATCAGCCTTTCGCAATCAGGGTTACGCGAGTTCCTGTGTGGCAGCCTTAAGTCAGCTTTTGTTAGCTCAAGGAGCAGAAGCTTGCTGCCTGTTTACGGATCTGGAAAATCTGACTTCAAACAAAATTTACCGGGCGATCGGCTATAAACCAATTGAGGACTGGAACCAATTCACCTTTAAACATTGATTCGGGCGCAAATCGTCAATTCTTTCCCTGCTTAAACCAGTGGAATTAATAAATTTCATGTCAACACCCGTGAAGTTTGTGTAGTGCAAGACACACAGGCTTTAGGATGATTCCAGACGTCTTCAATCCGTTCTTTGACTGTACTAATGGGGTTCCAAAAAAGGTTATGACTCAACTCGAGTTGACCCAATGTTTAAATTTAGCGAGAGCGCTTAATCTAATATCATCCAGTCGCAGCATTAATGGAGTCCTGTACGTCTATGGCGCAACTGGGTACCCCAAGCGATGGGATAGCTTTATTGCCGAATATCCCCTGGAGCGTTTACAAGCGATGGCAACCAGAATGCAAATTCGCTTAGAGTCTGCAAACTAACGCAAAAGATACGTTAAATCACATAGCTTTCCAGATGCGTTGGGTAAATCCTCAACGCATCTACTTTTAAGTTGCCTAAAACTGGCGTAAGAAGCGCAGGTCGCTGGTGTACAGGCGGCGAATGTCATCAATCTGATGCAAAACGGCTGCCAGACGTTCAACCCCCATACCTCCTGCAAAGCCGGTATAAACCTCTGGGTCATAGCCCACAGCCTTCAGTACGTTGGGGTCAACCATACCGCAGCCCATGATTTCTAACCATCGCCCCTTCCACTGCAAGTCAACCTCGGCGGAAGGTTCTGTGAATGGAAAGAAACTGGGACGCATCCGAATCGGCACTTCCCCAAACATCTGCTCTAAAAAGACTTTAATCGTTCCTTTAAGGTCAGTAAAGGTCAGCCCTTCATCGATCGCCAGAAACTCAATCTGGTGGAAGACTGCTGTATGACTGGCATCAACAGTATCGCGACGGTAGCAACGCCCCGGCATAATGATTCTAACGGGTGGGTCGTTGGCTTCCATATAGCGAATTTGCACGGAAGAAGTGTGGGTCCGCAAAATGTTGCCATCAGGCAGGTAGAGCGTATCCTGCATATCCCGCGCTGGGTGATCAGGCAGAAAGTTTAATGCCTCAAAGTTGTAGTAGTCCGTTTCCATTTCTGGACCTTCAGCAATGGTGTAGCCCAGCCCGACAAAGACATCGATCACCCGGTCTGACATTGCATTTAAAGGATGAACACGCCCCTGAGGACGGTAAACACCAGGCATCGTGACATCTAAGGTTTCTGCTTCTAGCTTTGCCTGGATTTTGGCAGCCTGTAATGCCGTGCGACGCCGCTCCAGATCACCCTGAATGGCTTCCTTGATTTCGTTTGCTAGCGAACCAATGCGGGGGCGATCGCTGGCATCCAGTTTCCCCATTCCTCCTAACACTTGTGGGATCGGTCCTTTTTTACCGAGGTATTTCACGCGTAGTTGCTCCAGTTGCTCCAGCGTTTCTGTTGCAGCTAGTGCCTGCTGTGCTTCCTGGCGAATGGCTTCGAGTTGAGCTTCAAGCTCTTGAGGCTGGACGGTCATAAAAGGATGGGGAAGAAGGTGAATAGAGAAAGGTGAGTTTGACCTTGGACAAACAAAGCATCATCACCCTACCAGTTTAAAAGTTTATCCGAAAAATGCTTGGGTCTGATTTCTAGGCTTTCATCCACCCTCCATGTCCAGGTGGTGCTGAATAGCAGTATGAATTGGAACAAAGTTTCAATTCATACAACTTCTAATTCATACCCAGAATGAGCAACGCCCAACTGGATGGTTATTTCCCAATCCCCTGCTTCCCTCAAACCCCATCCTCAACTGACCGTAACGCCTTGCTCAAGCCACTTTTCTATGCCTTCAGAGGGTTTAAACCAAAAAATTCAACGTCTATGGTTAACAGCAGAGTTGAGTAACCTGCACTGTACTGAAACCCCCCTGTGTTTTTCCATAGTGAAGTTCCTTGTCGTACTAAAGAGCCTGTCTGAAAACTAAAATTGCTGGTGCTTCAATCTAAGTAGTACGGGCATTGCCCACCCTCAATTAGGGGTTTCGGAAAGGCAATAAAGTAGGAGAGTGACTGGTTCAACCTGGAAATCTCACTGAAAATCCAACCGAGGGATTCTGCGGCGAATTTATCGTAACGCGGTAATGCTCTAAGAATTCGGCAAGTCTATTTCCTATCTAAAAGCAAGATTAACCGCGACAGGATCATGAATATGAGCAATGTGGATTTAATTAGTCGTCGAGCTAGATCAGCCTGTGAACGGCTGTCTGATCTCTACCAGCTTGCCAATTCAGCACCTGCGCCATCACCAGAGCTGTTACCAACGGCTCTTAAGGAATTGGGTATCGTGTCTGAAGCCCTACAAATTGCCGTTGTAGAATTGGAGCGGCAAGATAGTCGCTTTGCAATTCTCCAAAACGACTTGGAGACAGAGCGTCAGCGTTATCAAGATTTCTTTGAGTTCATTCCCAACCCCTGTGTCATCACAAACTCAAATTTCATTATTCAAGAGGTAAACTCTGCAGGCGCGTCGCTACTTAATTGGCAGCCCCAACAATTACTCGGAAAACCTTTAGCGAACTTCGTATTTCCAGAAGATTTACCAATATTTGAAGCAAAGTTTTCTCCCTCTGCTCAACAGAACCACCTTGAGGTATCCATTCGTCTCCATCGGCGTCCTGCCCATTTTTTCCATGCTGCTTTAACTGCAAATGTGGTTCGTAAGCCGGATGGACAGGTTCAATATTTGCAGTGGTTGTTGAATGACATTACAGAACGCAAACGGGCAGAAGCCGCACTAGATAATCCTGATTATGACCCCTGTCAGGATCGTCCACTGTTCCACTTCAATAAAGGGGAGACGATTCCATTTGAGCGCCAAGCCATCTGGTTGGTGGCAGAAGGGGTGGTGAAACTAACGACTTTGTCTGAGCGGGGGGAAGAAACGCTGGTAGGCTTAGTGGGTGATGCAATGGTCTTTGGTTCCCATCTCACCGCCTTACAAACCTATCAAGCAACCGCTGTTTCAGATGTAAAGCTAGCGTTGATCACCCTTTCTGAAGTGTTTCAGTCTCCCCAATTAGCTCAAACTCTTTTGTCGTCTCTAACGCAAAGGCTTCAGCAAACAGAAAGCCTCTTAGCGATTTATGGTCAGATTAGAGTTGAAGAACGTTTGAACAGCTTACTCATGTTGCTAAAACAGGCAATTGGTCAGCCAATGGAACAGGGAATTCGTTTACGCGCTCGTTTAACTCACCAGGATTTTGCCAGTGCTTGTTGCACAACCAGGGTCACAGTTACCCGGTTGTTGGGTAAATTGCAGGAGCAAGGCAAGATTGTCCAGGATGCTCATAATCATCTGGTCTTAAAGGACTAGTGGCTGGACATCTCCTAAGTTCTTTTGGGGAAGTTGCCTTAGGAGATTTCTCAAAAAGATTTTACCCTTCGACTTGGCTCAGAGCGCAAGCTGTCTGAGCGAAGCCGTTGGCGTAGCCTGCCCGTAGGGCATAGACAGCGGGTAATTTTTTTGCTAGAAAACGCCTTAAACCGGGGCTTCCGCTTCAATTGGTTGGTCAGAGGGAACTAAAGTCCTATCAGGCGAGGGTTCTGTAAAAACTCCTGCTTCCGGCATGTCCTCCACTACTGAAAATTCTGCTACTGGTTCAGGTGCTTTCTCCATCTGAGGATCTGCTTCTGCCCCATCTGAAGCAGAAGCAGGTTGAATTGCCGTGACTGGAGCCGCTTCAGTCAGAGGGCTTTCCCGAACATAACTCGGTTGCAATTCTCGATGTGGCGAATTTTCCTGGAGTAAAGCTGAGGGTGCCAGCCCTTCGGTGGCGGATTCCTTTTGCCTGTCTTTCTTTTCCTTGTAAATTTCTGCCAGTGCCTCGCGCATTTCCTGGAGCCAACCTGCATTTTCTGTTTGCAAAACGACTTCAGCGCTGCTGACCAGGGTTTCCACACTTTCCCGTTGCCTCCTGGTTTCTGGGGAAAGTGCGTGCCACCAAATTCGGATATCGTAAAGGTCAGCCGCCGAGAGATTGCAGGAAATGATAGTTGCCTCGATTCGCCTGAATTCAAGAAAACTGGCCAAAGCAACGGCAAGGGCATTGCTGACTGCCAGCCAAACATCCAGCCTGACGGCTGCCAGCAATGCACCAACGCCACCCAGCAAAATGATCAATGCCTGAAATCGACGCAGGTTTTTACCCAGACGGGCTACCTTTTTCTGGTAATAGCTGAACTGGTTCTCAATTCTCCAATTCAAATATTGTTCGGCTGTCATATCGTCAAAGCCGTTGTCACCCTCCGGTGTCGCTGAGCGAGGTGGTAAATCTCCTTTATAGGCTTGCAGATCTGTCTGGTTAACAGACGTTTCCATCAAGCGCCTGCTGATGACTTTCAGTTTTTTTGCCAGTCTGACATCGCGTGTCTCTGTGGAGTTAGTGCCTGCTGGGTTGTATTCATCGACTTGCATCCGATAGCGGTAGATTTCTTTCTTAATCGCTTCGGCGCTGCTTCTCAGCATGACCCAACTAATGCCCATTTTGAACTTTTCAGAGAAGGCAACCATTACCGTAACAATGATTGGAACCGCAACCACCAAGACGTGGAAGCCATCCAAAAACTGCTGTTTGCTCAACCAACCCCCCAGCCAGGTGGGAAATACAATGGTGTCGGATTGAAGATACTGCTCCAGGGTGGAATAGAGGATTGCCAGCGTGGTGGCAGCAACTCCCAAAATTAGGATCCATTTACGCTGTTGTACAAAGCGTCTTTGGGCGATAACGGCATTTTTGTCATAGGTGGCAAATCGTAACCAGGCATCTGCGAGGATCTGATTGCGTGGGGTTTGGTTGGCAGACGTAAGTTCATCGGTAAACATTACCAGGCTCCCTGTTCAGCAACGGTCTATAAAAGCCATGGGCTTTCAAAGCCTATCCGAAAAGCCTGAGCCATCAAGACCCAATGCTCAATTCAGAAAATTTTCAGATAGGCTTTTATTGAGATTACTCTGTTGATAGAGATTATGGTTCAGGTGCAAAGATTTCTTCAATCATTTGAGTCAGGGTGATCGATCCAGTTTCTAAGTCGATCGCCCTGACTAAGCCAGAGGCAACAATGGCTTTAGCTCGCTCATCGGTGATCTCTCCTTGCAAGGCTGTTGCCAAAATATCTGCCGTGCGTCCGCTGCCAGCAACCACAATTAGCGATCGCTCAGACTGCACACTTTGGGACGCATCAGTCCAGGAAACTTCACCCCCATTGATCAGGATGGTCACTGAGTCCTCAGCATCGGTCAGGGTACTGGCAAGCTCGGCAATCCAGCTTGATTCCTCGCCCCAGCAAGAACCGGGAATCAGCACGAAATGACTGTGGTTCGGTTCCAGGGCGGCGGCATCGGCGGAGGGAGCATTTTGTTCAGGCAGGATAGCTAACCCTACGGGAATGACCCCTACTAGCGGAAAATTCCCGCCTACTTCCAGACGTGCCTGCCCCATGAGCCGCATGACCCCGGCATCAGTGCCACCATCGATCACCGTTGCCTGCCATTTTTGTGCCACGGGAGCTAAAACCTCGGTGAATAGACGGCGGACGCGATTAAAGTCTTCCTGACTCAGTTTGCTAGCACCACCAATCACCACCAAGACTGGCTGCTGGCGATCAAGTCCCATCTCTTGCATTAACATTTGTAAGTCAACGGATGGGTCAACATGAATAACAGTTGCGATCGCACCGCTGGGAAAGGTAATGGTGAAGGGTTTTTCCATGAAAAGTATCTTACTGGCGGGATAGCGGGGCAGCAACAGAAACTTTACTGGCGGCAATAATTTTTCGCAGAGCTGGAATCAGGTAGTGGGTCAAGGTAAAGGCGTCCACCCCCACAGGAGTTCTTTCCTCTGCCGCCTGAATGCCTGCCAGAGAATGCCACCAGGCTGCCGCCCCAACAATCTCAAGCAAAGAAGCGTCTGATGTTGCCTGTGCCAGTAATCCACCCAGTAGTCCCGTCAGCACATCGCCACTGCCGCCCCGTGCCAGAGCGGGGGTGCTTTGAGGGTTAATCCGTGTCGCACCATTCGGAGCCGCGATCGCAATACGTGCCCCTTTCAATAACACAATTGCCCCAGTTTGGGAGGCAGCGGCTTGAGTTGCTGTGACTCGACAGGAGATCTCAACCCCCAGTTCTGGGAAAAGCCGCTTGAATTCACCGAGATGGGGCGTTAGAACCGTAGCTGCCTGTCGCCGTTGCAAGATGGGAACCGTTCCCTGCTTTGCCAGAAGGTTAAGACCATCCGCATCCACGACCAGGGGGCGATCGCTGGCCAAAACCTGCTCCATTGCCGCTGTGGCTTCCATCGTCAGACCGGGACCACAGGCAATCGCCTGGTATGCACCCAGATCAATCCCATCGGGCAACTGGGCGATCGCCCCAGCCTCCGTTTCTGGACAATCCAGCACCAGAGCTTCCGGGATCTGAGCTGTCATGATTGGCTTCAGTGATGCTGGGACGGCAATAGACAGCATCCCCACCCCACTGGCGCGGGCACCCAAGCCGGTCAGTAGCGCTCCTCCGGCATATCGACGGGAGCCACAGACCAGGAGCAAATGCCCCATTTTATACTTATGAGTTGCCGGGGGGCGGTGCAGTGGTAGATGGGCGATCGCCGACTCGGTGGTAATTTGCTGCAAGGTAGGGAGGTTTCCCAACACCGTCCAAATCTCTGTCAGCGGCAGGTCAAAATCCACTAACTCCGCCTTACCCACATATTCCAACGCCTGGTCTTGCAGCAATCCCAATTTCCATAGCCCCAGGCAAAGGGTATGGGTCGCCCGAATGGCAGTCCCCAGCACTGCCCCAGTATCCGTGTGCAGCCCAGAGGGAACATCGATACTAACAACTGGTTGAGACCATTGATTGACCTGGTTAACCCTATCAGCAATGGCATCAGTGAGCGATCGCTCCAGCCCAAACCCAAAGATCCCATCAACGAACCAGTCACAGGACTGCAATTCCTCCACAATTTCAACAAAAGGAATGCCCAAACTGGCACAGAACTGACGATGGTTCCCAGTCAACTCCTTTAGCTTCGGAAAGGGACAGTGAGCCAGCACGTCATACCCACTCAAGTGCAGTTCCCGGGCGACAACCAGCGCATCTCCTCCATTGTGCCCTGGTCCAACCAACACGCCTACCCGCGGATTAGTAGTACAGGGATAAATGCTTTTCATGCGCTGAAAAGCCAGACCTGCCACTTTCTCCATTAATGCAGCGACAGGCATTCCTGCGGCAAACACCCGTTCCTCGATCTGCCGCATTTGATCAGCAGTAACAACAAACTGCTGAATAAGTTGACTGCGCTGGTCAGTAACGCTCACACTATTAATAGTGATTGATGATGATGAAAACGCAATAGGCGAAAGTCCAATATTGAGCCTTCGCCCATGCGTATGTTCTGTAGGAAACCTGAAAAGTTGTTCGTTCTTCTTTGATACCCTAAGGGACTCGCAAATTAATAAAGTCCCAACGTCATTCCCGCGCAGGCGGGAATCCATCGTGGAGCAGCTTGTCTAGCAGGTACTTTATTTGGAGGCACATCCCTAACCACTAAAAACCAACAACCAAAAACTGTTTAAACCGACATCTGGCACTGTTACTGGCTATAAAGCACTCGCGAATCCATTCCACCCCGTCGGAGATATTGGTCAACCTCTTTGGCTTCTTTGTAGTCACTAAAAGGACCAATTTCCAGATGCCAGCCACGGGGAGCATCTTTCATTTGCACCGACTCCTGACGAATGCCGAGACGCATTGCCTGTTGTATCAGGTTGGGTAATTCTGCATGGGGACCGGGAACAACCACCTTGTAATGACTGGCTTGGCTGGCAGTGGGGGGGGAAGGCACATTGTTGTAGCCAATCTCTGCCGTAATCCCCTGAACCCGCAGCGTCTCCACTTGTTGTTGGGCACTCGCTTCATCACTATAGGTACCCACTTGAATCACCGATCGCCCCTGGTATTGTTGGACAAAAGCCCCCGAATCTACCGTTTGCACCTGCTGTATCAGGTAAGGGCTGTCTCCATTGACATAAACCACATAACGGGCAGCATTGCCCTGGGAATCAATCGGAGCCTGGAAAATGGCTTCCCTCTGGTAAGAAGGAGAGATGGACGGGGTTTGAGACCCAGGGACTGGCGGCGGCGGTGGAATTATCATGGTCGGCTGACCTGGAAACTCCTGGGTCTGTCCGGTGGTTGCCGTCAGAATCAGACTGGCGATCGCCAACCCACCTGCCAATCCTATTTGAATGCCGCTTATTTTACTTTTTCGCTGAAACGAGAAGCTAGAAAGTAACCCTGAAGCTGGATTACCCTGATTCTGCCGATGAACCGTCATGATGAAAACCCCTCCCGTTTTCACTTGCTGAAAGCCATGTTACACGCGGAATCCATTGTGGTTCATCAATTTTTTGGCAAAGGGGTAGGAAGTAAGGGGCAGAGGGGATAGGGAAAATTAAGAGTTGAGAGTTGAGAATTAAGAGTTGAGAATTATAGGATTTTAAAGGCATCCTCTTGGGTCCAAAAAAAACGGTGCGAATATACATCGCACCACTTTTACTCAATCAGAACTTAGAAGTCTCTAAGAGCCGTCTTTTATTGTTTGACATCGAAGATTTAGACTGAGGGCTACCCAGACTTATCGGTAATGGTGATTACTGCTTTCCCCAATCACCGATTACCGATTAGCCATACTTAGCTTTCCAGAGAATAAGGCGCTCCCCGATACATCAGACGGGCGATCGGGTGGAAAATAGAGCGTCGTTCTTTCTGCTGGGGTTCGACTGCGTAAACAGCACCCCTGTAGCTCAACCGATAGGGAGAATGGATTTCATTCGCCACAGTTTGAGCTTCGGTCTGAGCTTGAGTGTTGTCAGGAGTATAGTTGTAGGTCACTCCACGGTAGATAAGTTTCATAATTTTCGCCTCTTTGGAAAATACGGGATAGTGCAGATCTCGTCTAGAGAATCTGGAGGCGCGTTCCTTCGGGATATTTCCCTACTTCCGTCTTTTCTGCTTTTCTTGCGAAAAGATGAACGATTTCTTTTCTTTCTGTATTCTATTTTACAGAATATATAAAAAGTCTACAAGTTATCAAAAGTTTAAAATTTGTCCGCCCAAGCTATAGCTGGAGTTATACCTCTGGGTTATGAACTCTATCCCCCAAAGATCAAATCCACCCTTCTCTGGGAAGCTTGCAGTGCCTCTTGGGGAGAGTCTCGTTGTAGCAGGGTCGCCTCAATCGCCCGTCCCAAGTTTTCAGAGATGCGGTTGTACCCAGGGAAAATAGGGCGCGATCGCCCATATTTTGCCTGTTCCAGGAAGACCTCCACAGCGGGCTGCTTTGCTTTAAACGCGAGATAGTCTGAATTTTGTCTCGCTTTCAGATTCACGGGGAGATAGCCAGTGCCAATTGCCCACTGGGTCTGAAAGTACTCACTCAACACATATTCGGCAAAGATGAGGGCAGCTTGCTCCCGTTCAGGGGTCGTTTTCATGACGAACAGGTTTTCACCGCCGATCACGGTTGCCTGTTTTGTGCCTTTGGGGATGGGCAGAACATTGAAATCAACGCCTGTAGTTTGCAGTTGCCCCAGGGTCCACGGACCGGAAAGCTGCATTGCCACTTTCCCCGACAGGAAGCTATCCAATTCATAGCCGCGCTCTGGTTCAGACAGAATAGCGGAACCGTCCTTGATCAGGTCTTGCCAGAGGTTGAGAGCAGCGATCGCGCCGGAATTGGTCAACTCAATTTTAGATTTAGAATTTTGGATTTGGGATTGGGAGGCTCCCGTGTCTGCCATCGCTACCAACTCACCACCGCCGCTCCACATAAACGGTAGCCAGGTGAATACGGTCCATTCACCTTTCCCCAGGGGCAGCACCATCCCGTGTTGATCCACTTTGCCATCGCCATTGGTGTCGCGGGTCAGTTGGTGGGCAACCTGGCGAAATTCTGTCCAGGTTTCTGGTAATTTGGTGATGCCTCCTGCTTGAAACAGACTAGGACGGTAGTAAATGCCCACATTGTTGGTGCCAAAGGGGACTGACCACAGGTGCCCTTCTAGCTGCATACTGTCCAGCAGTGCCGGGTCAACCTGTTCTCGAATGGAGGAACGGTTCCACCAATCATCCAGGGTCCGAAGGATATCCAATTCCACCAGTTGCCCGGTCAGCATGGGCGCAAACCACAGCATATCGGGAACGGCGTTGCCTACCGCTGCTGCCAGTATTTTAGGCAACTGCTGGTCTGCCTGCCCGACGTATAGGGACTCCACCTGAATAGTGGGATGCTGCTGGTTAAACTGATCGACCAATTTTTGCAGGACATCCCGGTTAGGGGGTGGATTGACCCCTTGCCAAAGCGTCAGGTGAATGATGCCATCAGCGCTGAATTGTGAAGAGCGGCATCCCGGCAGAACAATCAAGCTGAGGCTCAGGAGAAAGAGAAGCAGCGATCGCATCCCTATCTTTACAGCGAGGTTTAAGTCTGTAAGTCTCACTTCAAGCCACCGTCTGACGAATTCGGGTGGAGGGGGTTATGGGAGGTAGGATATGCAACGATACGCTTGATAGGTGCGATGCAGGCTCTATTCATTAACCAAGCCTCTGTTCTTGTAGCAAAACCCTTGCCCAGGTTGCCTCGGGTTCTAACAAACAATAACAGGGCGAACCGGAGGTAGAACAAGGGTTGTGATTGATGTAATTGACCTGATGGTGAGGAACTGACTGTACTACGGCAATTCAAACACAAAAAGCGCCCTCGAAAGAGAGCGCTTTTTGAACTTATAAGGCTAACTTAACCGTTGATTGCAGGAGCTTGTAGCGCAACAGGGGTTGCTTCGCCACTAGCCAGGTCAAGGGGGAAGTTGTGAGCATTACGCTCGTGCATCACTTCCATACCCAGGTTAGAGCGGTTCAGTACATCAGCCCAGGTGTTAACTACCCGACCCTGAGAGTCCAGAATAGACTGGTTGAAGTTAAACCCGTTCAGGTTGAACGCCATCGTGCTGATACCTAGAGCAGTAAACCAGATGCAGACTACGGGCCAAGCACCCAGGAAGAAGTGCAGTGCACGACTGTTGTTGAAGGAAGCGTATTGGAAAATCAGACGACCAAAGTAGCCATGGGCAGCCACGATGTTGTAGGTTTCTTCTTCCTGTCCGAACCGATAGCCATAGTTCTGAGACTCGTTCTCGGTGGTTTCACGCACCAGAGAGGAAGTCACCAAAGAACCGTGCATTGCGGAGAACAAGCTACCACCAAACACACCGGCAACACCCAACATGTGGAAGGGGTGCATCAATATGTTGTGCTCAGCCTGGAACACAAACATAAAGTTGAAGGTTCCAGAAATGCCTAGAGGCATGCCATCAGAGAAAGAACCTTGACCGATGGGGTAGATCAGGAACACTGCGGTTGCAGCAGACACGGGAGCGCTGTAAGCAACACAAATCCAGGGACGCATACCAAGGCGGTAGCTGAGTTCCCACTGACGACCCATCCAGCAGAAGATACCAATCAGGAAGTGGAGCACAATCAACTGGTAAGGACCACCGTTGTACAGCCACTCATCCAGAGAAGCCGCTTCCCAGATGGGGTACAGGTGCAGACCGATCGCGTTAGAAGAAGGAACGACCGCACCGGAAATGATGTTGTTGCCATACATCAGAGAGCCAGAGACAGGCTCACGGATACCATCGATGTCCACAGGGGGAGCAGCGATGAAGCCGATGATGAAGCAGATGGTAGCGGTCAGCAGGGTGGGAACCATGATGACACCGAACCAACCCACATAAACGCGGTTGTCAGTGCTGGTAACCCACTCGCAAAACCGATCCCATGTATTGCCGCTTTCGCGTCTTTGAATGGTTGTAGTCATAGTTTTGATGAGTGCGTAGAACTACGGGAAAATCCGTAGCCAAAAATGATGTATCAGGTAAATACTTACCTTGCCTCATATTATTTACATTCGTTTGTGTTTTTCCAGTAATTTCCGTAAATATTTGTCAAGCACTCATTGATAAATATTTACTTTTTAGTTCACTAGAGATAGGAGCCTGAATGCCTATAAACCCTTTCTAATATGGGAATTAGAAATTCTTTAAACAAAATAAAGCTCACAATACCTATACTTTTGTAAAGCATTCAAAAAGAGTCTTTACAACTAAATCTTCTGAACTCCTCTCGATTGAAGGCTTTAGGGTTTCAGGATAGATTGACCGCTTGTGGCTGTATAAAAGAATTAAATTATACATATCTACATGTTGTGAAACATTTCTTAATTGAATAGGTTGAGATACATTGCTTCTTCGTTACATTATTTTTAGAGATCGAATAGAGGAGTTCCGGTTGTAGCAGGGACAGGTGGTAGGAATTAGGTGCTAAGGGAGAAAGGACGGTGGGACAAGGTTTTGCGCTTGTTTATTTGGCGTAAACCCGGATGGCTAACGCTATAAAAGTTGAGAGTTAAGAAATCCAAAACCCAAATTGGATCAGTTGGCAGTAGGAGTTGAGACTTCCAGCGTTTCACCGGGGGCTGGGACGAGTAGCTGAGTGGATAGACCAGAAGCAGAAAGGCGATCGCGAAACTCCTCCAGGCTGCCGACCGACTTGACCAGCATCGGCAGAATGCCACTGGCACGGATGTCACCCCTCGTCGTCGGTAGAAAGTAACGGGGATTCACGGTCCTAATTAATTGCAAAGCCTGTTCTGGTCCCATGATGACCTGCCCCAGGAACGGGAACATTTGCCCAATGACGGGGGCGATCGCCACATCAACCTGCCCAACTCTCTCTGCTAATTCCTGTATAGGAGCCTGGTGTGGCTCGTAATAAAGCGTTTCATTGGTGGTCAAATCTTGCAGCAAGTAGCCACTTTCAACCTGTCCAGGCTGAATTTCGGCTCCCAACGTACTAGTGATTTTTAAGCTTTCACTAAATTTAAATTCCTGCCAGCGGGAAAGTTCCGTTACCGTCTGATAGCCTAATGACCTGACCACCTTTGCTGCTGTGGGTGAAGCAACCACTGGAATTGAGCGGTCTAACCTTTCCAGGGTTGGCTTGTGGCAATGATCGTCTACTCCCTGGGAGAGCAGGATCAGGTCAACCGTTGGCAGCGTATCAGGCGTCACTGTCAGAGGAATATTGTGATATGCCTTGAATAACCAGGGCAATCCATAAAACTCAAGCGGGTCAACCAACCACGGATCAACCAGGATAGTTTTTCCACCTAAACAAAAAATCCAGCTATTCAGATCGATCCAGGTCAGTTTCATTGAGAGTGTAATTTTTCTTAAGCGTTTAGCTTTATTTTACAAGGGAAAGCTATAGAGCACGGGGGGGAGGTTTCACGTTTCAGGTGCCTAATTCTTAACTTTCAACTCTCAACCTTCAACTTTCAACTTTCAACTTTCAATTTTTCACTGATCCCCATCTCCCACCTCCAGTTATGACCAATCTAACTGTCCCTGTTGCCATGACGATCGCGGGTTCCGATAGTGGTGGCGGGGCTGGTATTCAGGCAGACCTGCGAACGTTTGCCTTCCACCAGGTACACGGCACCAGTGCCCTTACCTGTATCACAGCGCAAAACACGCTGGGAGTTATGCGGGTGGATGCTCTGCCGCCGGAGGCGGTTGCTGCCCAGATGGAAGCGGTGGTTCAGGACATTGGGGTACAGGCAGCGAAAACGGGAATGTTGCTCAACCAGGGCATTATCGCAATGGTGGCAGAACAAGTGCAGGCTCTAGAGTTGAAAAATTTGGTGGTCGATCCAGTGATGGTGTCGCGCACCGGAGCACAGTTGATCGACGACAGAGCGATCGCTACCCTGCGTTCAGCCCTGCTGCCCCTGGCGACAATCCTTACCCCCAACCGCTACGAAGCGCAAATTCTGTCAGGGCTTGAAATCTGCACCCTGGAAGATATGCAAGTTGCCGCACAACAAATTCACCAACTGGGAGCCAGGGCAATACTGGTCAAAGGTGGCGGGATGCCAGGAGAACTGCATGGAGTTGATGTTTGGTTTGATGGGCAGCGGCTGGAAACCCTGATAACTGAAACCATTGAGACAGTGAACACCCATGGAACAGGATGTACGCTGTCAGCCGCGATCGCCGCAAACCTGGCTCTAGGACACGATTCTTTTTCTGCCACGCACCTGGCTAAAAACTACGTTACAACCGCCCTCAAATATTCACTAAACATTGGGCAGGGGCAGGGACCCGTTGGGCATTTTTTCCCCCTACTCACTGGCTCACCGGCTGATTCTGCCCCACGGATTGAGTAATTGCCTGAATCAACCCTTCCAGGGTGTACTCTTTTGCCTCAGCGTCTACCCGCCCTAGAAGAGTTGCACAGGTCTTGCTTGTTTGGGGACCAATCGAAGCAATACAAACCTGATCCAACCAGACTTGCCAGTCATCCCCCTGTGCCTGCTGAAGCATCTGGCAAAAATGTCTGACGGTCTTGGAGCTAGCAAAAGTCACGATGTCAACTCGGCGGTTTTGGAGGGCTTCCAGGGCTGCTGGGGCGATCGCCGCCGGACACCGGGACTGATATGCCGCCACTTCAACCACTCTCGCTCCCCGGCTGACAAAATCCTTCACCAGTACATCCCGCCCTCCGCTTTCGACCCTCGGAAATAAAACTTTAGCGCCCTCCAAAGAACCAGGAAAATGAATCGCCAGCGAGTCAGCCACATATTCTGGCGGCACAAAATCTGGCTTAATCCCTCGTTTCCCTAGCCATTGAGCTGTCTTTTCGCCAATCACCGCAATCTTCAGACCCGCTAATGCTCCAATATCCTGCACCTGAGATGCCAAACGATTGAAGAAATAATCCACGCTATTGGCAGAAGTCAGCACCAACCAGTCAAAGTCCGACAGGTTAGAGATCGCTTGATCCAACTCCTCCCAACTGGAAGGCGGCATAATTTCCAGGGCAGGCATTTCAATCACCGTCGCTCCTTCCTGCTGGAGGCGATCACTGAATTGACCCGCCTGCCCGGTTGAGCGTGTCACCAGCACTGTCTTGCCGACAAGAGGTGAGGATTTGGTAGGGGAAGGAGTCAGGGGAGGAGGAGTTTGCACGGTTAATAGCAACGTTAAATGGGTAGATGGGAAGGGATGAGGCAAAGCTGGAGGGAACTACAAATAAGCCCGCAGCCTGACCACTTCCCCAATCACAATGACACAGGGAGAGAGAGACAAATTGGCTGTACGTATCACAATATCAGCCAGAGTGCCTTCCCAGATTTGCTGTTGCGGGTGTCCTGCCCAGCGGATAATCGCAATCGGAGTTTGGGGCGATCGCTTCTGCATTTGAAGCTGAGCCACAATTTCACTCAACCGCTGTCCCCCCATGAGAATCACCAGTGCGTCAAGGCGGGACAGCGCCTCCCAATCCAGCGCCTCCGTCTCATGGGCACTCACAACCGCAAAACCCCGACTTAAAACGGGGTCTGTTAGAGGAATGTTTGCCAGCAAAGGCGCTGCCAGAGCAGACGATAGTCCGGGAACCACCTCGTATTTACAATTTGCTCCCTTTAATGCCTGAATTTCAGCATGAGAGCGCCCAAAGATGAACGGGTCTCCGCTTTTCAAGCGCACAACCCGCTTTCCCTGATAACACTGGTGTATTAGCAGATCATTAATATCTGCTTGACGCATACTCGGTTTGCCGCCCCGCTTGCCAACGTCTAGTTTGACGCAAAATTCTGGCACAAGTTCCAGCAATTCACTGTCAACTAAAGCGTCGTAGATCAGCACTTCAGCCTGCAAGAGAAGCTGATGAGCGCGCACCGTCAGATAGTTCAGGTTTCCGGGACCCGAACCCACCAGGTATACTTTGCCAGTCTGTTCCGTCATCAAAGGAAATGAATTATCAGGATGGGGATAAATAGTCGCATGAATTAGCACAAAGGCTTCGGCGTAAGCGCTCGTTCACTCTATACAACTTCCAACTCATGCCTGAAATCAGTAATATAGCGATTCTCAGACGAGTGCGGTACAAACTAATGCCAAAAAACCTGACTGAATCAGCCGTTTGACCGTACACACAAATGGGAATTGCTATAAACCTCATCCAAGTTGAGAACTGGAGATTTTTCTCAGAAAAACTACGGGTTTCTAAGCTTGGTGAGGTTTACCAAAATAGGGAATAGAGTAGGGTGTAGGAATAAGGGATTATTGTAGCGGCTTATGGAAGTTGGATTGATTGGCACTGGACTGATGGGGCTGCCAATGGCGCAGCGATTGCTGGAAGCGGGGCTACTGTCGATCGCCTATAACCGTACCCCAGAAAAACTGACACCCTTGAAGCAAGCTGGTGTAGAAATTGCCAGCGATCCCGCTGATCTCATACATCGCTCAAGCTGCATTGTATTAATGCTGACCAATGCTCAAGCAATTCACGAAACAGTGTTGTCAGAAAATTCCCGGAAAGCACTGGCAGGCAAAACAGTGATTCAAATGGGGACGATCGCTCCCAGTGAAAGCCGATCTATTCAGAAAGCAGTCTTGACAGCCGGAGGAGACTACCTGGAATCCCCCGTCTTAGGCAGCATCCCAGAGGCAAAAGCAGGCAAGCTAATTGTCATGGTCGGCAGCACAACCGAGCAGTTTGAACAGTGGCAGGTTATCTTCAAATGCTTTAGTCCAGAGCCGTTATACGTTGGTCCAGTGGGTGCCGCTGCCGCTACCAAACTGGCACTGAACCAACTGATTGCATCCCTGACGGCTGCCTTTGCCACTAGCCTGAGTTTTGTGATGAAACAAGGGATGAATGTCGAGTTGTTTATGCAAATCCTGCGTGAAAGCGCTCTTTATGCCCCTACCTTCGACAAAAAATTCCAACGCATGGTAGATCACAACTTTGCCAATCCCAATTTTCCCACCAAGCATTTGCTCAAAGATACGAATCTGTTTCTCACAGAAGCAGAAACCCTTGGGCTAAACCCCAGCCTGGTAGTGGGAGTCAGCCGTATTCTACAAAAAGCCGTAGAAATGGGACTGGCAAATGAAGATTACTCAGCACTATTTGCCGCGATCGCGGAGGAGAAAAGCAGTTGACCAGGAAGAATGAAGAGAGAAGAGGGAAGCATCTTCCGCTCTCAACTGCAAACGTTTAATGTGCTTTCCCTCCTTTTAATCCCTGCTACTGGACACTCCATCTAGATCGGTAGCCGATTAATACACGTATTTGATCCAATCACCACAATCGCTGATCCCTTTTCCAAGCGCTTGCTAGGAGATGGATTAATTTCAAACTTGCCATCCTGGCTCACAGCTAAAACGTTTAAACCATAATTGCTGCGAAGCCGTAGCTCAGCAATGGTCCTGTCCGCAAAGTGCTCAGGGATAATCACCTCAACGATGCTGTGTTCAGGGTCTAGCTCAAACCGATCAAGAATGCCGGGTTTGGTCAGCGATCGCGCCAGAGCACAGCCCGTCTCATGCTCTGGAAACACCACATGATCTGCTCCAACCTTTAGTAGTAACTTCATGTGAATTTCTGAAGAGGCTTTGGCGACCACATGGCGCACCCCCCCTTCTTTAACATTTAGAGTCGTGATAATGCTTTCCTGAACGTAGTTACCAATCGCCACGATTACCGTATCCTGCTCAAAAATTCCAGCCTCCCGAAGGGCGGTTGGTTGGGTGGAGTCGAGCTGGCGAGCATGGGCGGCAATCCGATCAGATAAAATCTGAGCGACCTTTGCTTCATCAGAATCCACACAGAGTACGTCATATCCCTGCCGGTGTAGTGTGGCAGCTACGGCTCGCCCAAAGCGTCCTAATCCAATAACAGCAAACTGCCGGTTCTTTAAGTCAGCCCGGAGGTTATGAAAGAAGTTCAAAGACGATAAACTAACCAATGGTTATCGGCACCAGGCTTCCTGTTGGCAACAAGAGAGTGCCGCCTCCTATCGAAACGTCAAGTCTTGGAAAGATAGACAAAAAGGTCTGTTACAGACTTTAACACCTTCGTTTAGCAGAAGTAATCAGGGAGCGAAATCTTTGGTTGGTTCATATTTTTGACTAGACTGCTGAGGGTTGACCGTTCGTTTCTGCTGCCAATGCCTCTAGCTGGTCTTGCTGATCCTGAGAAATACAGCTTTCAACTAAATTTTCTATATCTCCTTCTAGGGCAGGAGAAAGACTGAAGTTTTGTCCCAGGCGATGATCGGTAATTCGATTGTCTTTATAATTGTAGGTCCGAATTTTTTCAGAACGCGATCCGGTGCCTACCTGCATTCGACGTGCAGACGTAACGGCTTGCTGCTGTTCCTGGAGCTTCATTTCGTAGAGTTTTGCCCGCAAAATCTGCATCGCCCGTTCGCGGTTTTGGAGCTGCGATCGCTCCTCCATACACTTGATCCGAATCCCCGTCGGCTTATGCAAAAGGTCTACTGCCGTTTCAACCTTGTTGACGTTCTGACCACCGGCACCGCCTGATCGAATCGTTGAAATTTCAACTTCATTCGCATCGATATGAACTTCCACATCGTCAATTTCAGGCATTACCGCCACCGTTGCCGTTGAGGTGTGAACCCGTCCCTGTGCTTCCGTCGCAGGAACCCTCTGAACCCGGTGAACGCCTGCCTCAAACTTAAGTTTGCTGTAAACGCGATCGCCCTGAATCTCTAGAATTGCTTCCTTAAAACCGCCCATATCGGCTGTAGACTCGCTCAGTAGCTTCACCCGCCACCCTTGAGTCTCGGCATATTTGGAATACATTCGCACCAGGTCGCCTGCCCAAATACTTGCCTCGTCACCACCTGCGCCCGCCCGAATCTCCAACATGATGTTCTTGTCATCATTCGGATCACTCGGCAACAGCAAAATTTTCAGGTTAATTTCTAACTGTTCCAGCTTTGCTTCAAGCTCATGCACCTCCAGTGCTGCCATCTCCTGCAATTCCGGATCAGTCGCCGATTCCTTCCAAATCTGCTTTGCTCCAACTAGTTCCTCTTGAGTCGTTTTCCAAACCTCGTAGGTGTTTACCACGTTCTCCAAAGAAGAACGCGCCTTAGCCACCCGCTGGAGTTCAGACGGATCCTGAGAGACATCGGGATCGGCCAATCGTCGGGTCAATTCGTTGAAAGTTTGCTCAACGGAACGTAGCTTATCTAGCAAATATGCTTCAGCCATAGGACAGGAGGTGACTCAGAAGATGGGGATTTAGCCAGGAAATCAAACGCCTCAGACTTTGAGATCTCAGACTATCTAGCAGTAATCCAAAACCTGAAACCTGGAATTCCTACCCTAACGCTTTTTCTTCGTCTGAGTAGTTGTTTCCTCGCCACCTTCAATCATGCCGTACTTCCGCAGGAAGCGCTCTACGCGACCTTCAGTGTCAATAATTTTCTGAGTACCTGTATAAAAAGGGTGATTACCCGACCAAACATCAACGTGCAATTCTGGCTTAGTAGACCCGATGGTCATCACTACTTCGCCATTACAGTAAACCTTCGCTTCGGGGTACCACTGGGGGTGAATATTAGGTTTAGCCATCTCTACCGCTCACTTAACAATTGAACTGACTCTTAGATCTATTTTAGAGTTCAAATCTTTAGACTCCCCAAGGGGATCTAAAAACAAAAACGAGAAGGTATTTTTGAAGAAGAAAATACCGACACTAAACAATAGGGTTGGCCCTAAGCTGACTTACCCTACCAAGGAGAGACAGCCTTTGAATCGAGTGCCCTACCGCTTTGAGTACTGAGGAGCCTTCCGCGCCTTCCGCAACCCATACTTCTTACGTTCCTTAGCACGAGGGTCACGGGTGAGATAACCTTCCGTTTTTAACGGTTTGCGGTTGTCTGGATCCAACTGGCAAAGCGCCCGAGCAACTCCCAATCTGACGGCATCCGCTTGCCCTGTAAGTCCACCCCCATGAGCATTCACCAGAACATCGTACTCACTCTCATGTCCCAATGTTTCTAAAGGAGCCTTGGCTGTCGCTAGATAACCTGCATTGAACTGGAAGTAGTGTTCCCCAGGTTTGCCGTTTACGATTAGCTGCCCAGTACCGGGAACTAGCCGCACACGCGCGATCGCAGACTTGCGTCGTCCAGTTCCAAAATACATGACTCGATCCTGGTCTGTTGCTTGCATTAATCCTGTCCTCCTGGAATTGTTTTAATTTCTAAAGGTTCGGGTTTCTGAGCCTGATGGGGATGCTCAGGTCCGGCGTAGACTTTCAGCTTGGTAAAAAGCTGCCGCCCCAGGGTATTCTTGGGCAGCATTCCCTTGATCGCATGTTCAATAATACGTTCAGGAACACGCGCCTGAAGTTTGGCAAAGGTTTCTGTCTTCATGCCACCGGGACGACCGGAGTGCCGACGATACAGCTTTTGGGTTCGCTTTTTGCCTGTAACATCAATCTTTTCGGCATTGACGACAATGACAAAATCTCCTGTGTCCATGAAAGGGGTATAGGTTGGCTTGTTCTTGCCTCGCAGCACCATTGCAATTTCACTAGCAAGACGACCAAGACGCTGATCGGTGGCATCAACCACATACCACTTACGCTCGATCGTATCTTGGGGAGGAAGGTAGGTTTTATTCATGACGGTCTCGATAGTCTTCAGATGGGTTTGAGAGGGTAAAAATCAATTTCTTAAATGTCTTTCCAGAAACTAGGTTGCAGCCGATAGCTGGGGCAGAATTGGCAGGGAAAAAGCAGGCTGGGTATCAAACCAAATGTCAGGGGAGAAGGGAAATTCAGGATAGCCAACTCGCAGTAAGCACAGACCCTGGGCAGGTGCCGCGTACTTTACCTGGTCTCGGTGCTGAGCCTTCCAGATGTCTGTAAAACTAAGGGGCGATCGCACCCCTCGCCCGACCTGAACCAGTAGCCCCACTAACAATCGCATCATGCCATAAAGAAAACCACTCGCTTGAATTTCAATATAAACAAACGCGCCCTGGCGTTGACATTCGGCTACCTGGACATCAACCCAGGAATGGGGACGTTTAGAGCCAGCACGGTGAAAAGCAGCCAGATGATGTCGTCCCAGCAAGGGAGTCAGCGCTTCCTGGATCAACCCCTCATTCAGTGGCTCGTAATAGTAGTGCCAGCTAAATGGACGAACAAACAAATTAGGGCGGGGATCGGTATAGAGCGTGTAGCGATAGCGCCGCCAGGTTGCCGAAAAGCGAGCATGCCAGGTGGAACCCACCACCGCCGATGCCCGAATCAAAACATCTTCAGGTAATCGGGAATTCAGAATATCTGCCCAGCGATGGGCGGGAATTCTGACTGGAGCATCAAAATGGACAACCTGAGCGGCTGCATGAACTCCAGTATCCGTTCGACCAGCGGCATGAATCCGCACTGGATAACCCAGAACTGATTCAATCGTGGTTTCAATCTCCTCCTGAACCGTCCGCTGATTTGGCTGCCGTTGCCACCCATGAAAGTGAGTGCCCAGGTACTGAATTACCAGGGCAACTCGTTGGATTGGCAGTGGCGTTTCTGAAATCATGAATCAGATGAGTTCAATGATTGCCATCTCAGAGTTATCACCCCGACGAGGCACAGTTCGCAGGATACGGGTGTAGCCCCCTTCGCGATCGCCATAACGGTTCTCAGCTTGCTCAAACAGGGCATGAACTAGCTGCTTATCATATAAATATCCCATCGCCTGCCGACGGGCAGCCAGGGAACCATCCTTCGCCAGGGTAATCATCCGTTCCGCTTCAGAACGAACTGCCTTGGCACGAGGTTTGGTTGTTGTAATCCGACCATGACGAATTAACTCGGTCGTCAGCGATCGCAGAAGAGCGCGGCGCTGGTCAGCAGGCTTACTAAGTTGAGGAACACGACAACGATGACGCATAAGACTGGACTCAATGTACTGGACTCAATGTACTGGACTCAATGTACTGGACTCAATGGAATGATTAGCTCTCACTGTCCGCCAATTCCATTTAGCATTCAGTGGGCAAAGGGGACTAGGACAAAGCCTACCCATTAGGTTTCGGCGATTTTTCTTGGGGCAGAGTAATACCTAATCGCTGTTGCAGAGCCTCAACGACTTCCTCCGCTGACTTTTGACCAAAGTTTTTAATCTCCAGAAGATCTTCCTGACTATAGTCAAGCAAATCAGCGACAGAGTTAATTTGGGCACGTTTCAGACAGTTATAAGCCCGCACCGAAAGCTGCAACTCCTCAATTGGGATCTGGTTAGTTGGATCCTCAATGTCATCAATATCGTCTGGGGTAGCACTGTCCGGGATCTCTTTCAGGGGATTAAACAGATCGACCAAGATATTTGCCGCATGGCTCAATGCTTCTTGAGGGGTCAGACTGCCATTGGTCCAAACCTCCATAATCAAACGATCTTTCTCAGTTGCTCCGCCGACCCTGGCATCCTCTACTGAGTAGTTGACCTTGCGTACAGGCATAAAAACAGAGTCGATCTGGAGAAAATCAAGGGAAGTGGTTTCATCCCGATTCTTATCGACTGCTCGATAACCCTTACCCCGCTCAACTCTAAATTCCATTTCCAGAGTTGCTCCTGCGGAGAGGGTTGCAACGTACTGGTTTGAGTCAACCAGCTCAATCTCAGAGGGTAAGTCAAACTGCCCTGTGGTCACTGTTGCAGGTCCCTGAACCAGAAGCCGACCAATCTGCGGCTGCGAAGAATAGCTCTTGACAACCACTTTCTTCATATTCAAAAGAATATCCAGCACATCTTCCCGGACACCGGGGATTGTCGCAAACTCATGATTAACCCCAGCAATCCGTACTGCCGTAACGGCTGCTCCCTCCAGGTTTGACAACATGACGCGCCGTAAGGCATTGCCCAATGTTGTTCCCTGACCACGATCCAGCGGCTCGATCACAAATCGGCTACTTTGACTCTGATCTCTCTCAGTTTTGGTTTCTACACACTCGACCTGAAATTGTGCCATGAAGCAACCTCCCCTCTACTGGATGAAAGGCAAAAGCCTTATCAACTCCGACCTCAAACAACTCCCCGTTTTACTCTGAACCTGAACGACCTGTAGCTGACACTTCCAACCACCTGTCGCAGGGTTTCACCCCCTTACCCCTTACTTAAACCCGACGTCGCTTGGGTGGACGGCAACCGTTATGGGGAATGGGAGTGACATCCCGAATCAGGGTAATTTCTAAACCTACCCCTTGAAGTGCACGAATTGCAGTTTCCCGTCCTGCACCCGGACCACTTACCATTACTTCAAGCTGACGCATCCCCTGATCAGTAGCCCGACGAGCCGCAGCTTCTGCCGCAGTCTGAGCAGCAAAGGGGGTTCCTTTCTTTGCCCCTTTAAAGCCACTAGATCCCGCCGAAGCCCAAGAGATGACCTCTCCATTGGTATCAGAGATGGTAACAATGGTGTTGTTGAAAGTGGACTGGATATAAGCCACTCCACTGGGCACGTTTTTTTTCTGCTTGCGTGCCCCAGTCTTTCTTGTCGGTTTTCCTGGAGGCATATTGTTTGGTTCTCTCTATGAATTAAGCTATCGATATTGATGAAGAAATTACAAACCAGGCTAATTGCTTGCCTCAACAAGCAGAATGCTTACAGATCTGCCGGAAGGAGTCTTCCTAAGCCAGACCAGTAAGCAACCCAGAAACTCAATTATTTCTTGCCAGGTGCTTTCTTCTTACCAGCGACGGTACGGCGACCGCCGCGGCGGGTTCGGGCATTAGTGCGAGTTCGTTGCCCACGAACCGGCAGACCCAGTCGATGACGCCGTCCACGATAGGTACCAATATCCATCAATCGCTTGATGTTCATCGCCTCCAGTCGTCTGAGGTCACCCTCGATCTGGTAATTTTCCTCGACCTCCGCCCGTAAGGCAGCGACATCTGCGTCACTCAAATCCTTGACACGAATATCAGGACTTACTCCTGTTGCCTTCAAAATTTCCTTAGACCGGGTCAGCCCGATTCCATAAATATAGGTCAGACCAATCTCGACACGCTTGTCTCGAGGCAGGTCTACTCCGGCAATCCTTGCCACGCTCTTCTCTCCCAGTTTCAGTTGTCGCTACAAGTTTGTGTCTTAATCCAATGGTTATCCAATGGGTAGAATGCAAATAAATGCAGTCAAAAAAACAGTCGAATCAATTACCTTGCTACCCCTGGCGTTGTTTATGCTTAGGGTTGGAGCAAATCACCATCACTCGCCCACGACGGCGAATGACGCGACATTTCTCACAAATTTTTCGGACAGATGCTCGAACCTTCATGCCTCATCTCGCCAGTATTACAAACACAACATTCTATCAATTTTTAATTTAATTTGTCAAATGAATCGTCAAAGTCTGACTTTGCTAAGGTTAGATTTAAGCCATCCAAGATTAGACAGCACCAGAATTACTTCTTATTACGCAGACGATAGGTAATTCGCCCCTTAGTCAGGTCATAGGGAGTCAGCTCAACTTTAACGCGATCGCCAGGAAGAATTTTAATGTAATTCCGGCGGATTTTACCTGAAATATGTGCCAGGACGTTAAAGCCATTATCCAGATCAACCCGGAACATCGCATTGGGAAGTGACTCGGTCACCGTTCCCTCCATTTCAATTAGGTCTTGCTTTGACAAACTGTTTTCCTCAATTCAACAAGCGCTTAGTGCTAGGAGCCAACCATGACAAATTATTACCCTTTGAGTCTAGATCATTTAAATGACAAGCTGCGTGTACAGGTTACCTGCAATTCGGAAGGATGAAACTTTGACTTTTGGCTGGAAGCCTATCCGAAAAGCCTTAACTACAAAAGCCAAAAGCCAATTAATCAACCCAGGCAGTCTCCGGCGGGCTTTTATACTAATTGCTTCAAATCTACTGTTACCTGCTCTGGGGGAACATTCCCATTAATAGAAACCAACTTTTTGCGGGACTGATAGAAAGCGATCAAAGGGGCTGTTTGTTCACGATAAACTTGCAAGCGTCGCCGAATCACTTCTTCCGTATCATCCTGCCTCCCCCGCCCCAGCAGTCTTGAGACGAGTATCTCATCAGGCACATCCAGATTAACAGCATGATTGTAGGGCTGGTTAATCTGTAACAATAAATCGTCCAGAAAAGTTGCTTGAGCCACCGTGCGGGGAAACCCATCCAAAATCCAGCCAGAGTGGGCGTCCGGCTGGCTCAGCCGCTCTCGCATCAGATCAATTACCAATTGGTCGGGAACTAATTCTCCAGCATCCATGAAGCCTTTAGCTTTAACTCCTAAAGTAGTCTTATGGGAAACGGCTTCCCGCAAGATATCACCTGTAGAAATATGGGGGATACTGCACAACTCTGCCAGCACTTTTGCTTGAGTTCCTTTGCCTGCTCCAGGTGCACCTAAAAAAATCAAACGTGCCACTATTGCTTTACCATCCCTTCGTAACGCTGAGAAATCACGTAAGTTTGGATTTGTTTAGCCGTGTCAATTGCCACCCCAACTAGAATCAGCAAAGAGGTCGCTCCCAATCCCTGAAATGTTCTGACGCGAGTGGCACTCTCAACTGCGGTGGGCACGATCGCCACCAATCCGAGAAAAATTGCGCCCAAGAACGTCAGTCGATTTAACACGCGCTCAATGTAATCACTGGTTGCCTTTCCAGGGCGAATACCCGGAATACTAGCGCCCATCTTCTTCAAGTTCTGGGACATATCGACCGGGTTGATGATCAGGGAAGCGTAAAAGTAACTGAAAAAGAGGATCAGGAGCAAGTAAAGCGCTACATAAGCCCAGGGAGTAGGACCATTAGGGCTAATGTAGGTAGCAACTCTAGCCACAGTTTCATTGCGTGTCACGGATGCCAGCGTTAGAGGCAGTACCAGAACGGCAGAAGCAAAGATAATCGGCATCACACCACCCTGGTTCAACCGCAGGGGTAGGTAACTGCTACGTTCCATGTACATACGCCGCCCTACCTGACGACGGGCTGAAATAATTGGAATCCGACGGGTGCCTTCCTGCACAAAGACAAGCCCGACAATCATGATGAGATAGACAATCAGCAGAATCACAACACCACCCACTATATTGCGATCGCCGCTTTGAGCTAGTTCAAACGTTTGCCCTAAAGATGTCGGTAGGGTAGAAACAATATTGACGAAAATCAGCAGAGAAGCACCATTGCCAATACCTCGCTCCGTAATCAGTTCACCGACCCACATAACAAACATTGCCCCAGCCGTCAACGCCAGAATCGTCTGTCCAATAAATAGAGGTCCCCAACCCTGAACAAAAGGTCGAACCCAGATGGCAATCCCAACACTTTGAATAATTGCCCAACCGAGCGCCACATAACGGGTAATTTGAGAAATCTTTCGACGTCCTGCTTCCCCCTCGTTCTTCTGCAAGTTTTCGAGAGAAGGAATCGCCGCAGTCAACAACTGCAAAATAATGGAAGCATTAATATAGGGCAAAATCCCAAGAGCAAAAATTCCCAAGGTCGAAAGCCCACCACCAGAAAAAATGTCCAAGAATCCCACTAGTGGACTGTTCGCAACGCTGGCTCTAAATGCTTCCCGATCAATACCGGGCAAAGGTAGAACCATGCCTAGACGAATCAAAATGAGCATTCCAACCGTGAGCAGGATACGCCCCCGCAGTCCAGCAGCTTGAGCCATCTGGGCAAAGGTTTCCTGCGCACTCGGGTTCTTATCTCGATTTTCGACCATGAAGGATTCCCTCTATGTATTGGCGCTTTTTTATATGGGTTTTCATACAATCACCCCTTTAGTAAAGGCTAAAAGGGATCTAGATGAATGGGGATCGCAGCAATAGAACCCAGAGGAACTTGATTATTCAGCACCTTCAAGTTCACACGTTCCTTTTGCTGCCTCAATCTTAGCGCGGGCAGACTTAGTGAATGCAGATGCCTTGACTGTTAAAGGGGTATCAATTTCCCCATTCCCCAGGATTTTTAGAGGACCATCATCGGCAGTCACGATTCCCGCTTCTAGAAGGGAAGTTAAAGTGACTTCAGTATTTGCCTCCAGAGATGCCAAATCTTCCACATTAACAATGGTGTACGCCACTCTGTTAATCAAGGGGAAGTGTTTTAGCTTAGGCAAACGACGATAAAGCGGCATTTGCCCACCTTCAAAGCCTGGACGAGTCGGGCGACCAGAGCGTGACTTTTGCCCTCGCATTCCAAAACCACAGCTTGCGCCCTGTCCTGCCGCAATTCCTCGACCTACCCGGCGGCGACGCCTCTTAGAACCTTCCTTTGGCAAAGCATCAATCAGTCTCATAAGTCATCCTCAGAAGTAGTGGTCAGTCATGTAGGTGGATCTGACAATTCATTAACCACTCGATTTTGTGTTGTACAGACACTAATCGGCTGTGGTCAATCCGCCTTTAAGCATAGAGATTTTCAATTGAAACCCCACGTTCTTCAGCCACCTCAGCGAAGGTACGCAATGTTTCTAAAGCGTTAACGGCGGCTCTCGCATTATTTAATGGGTTGCCAGAACCTAATTGCTTTGCCAAAATGTTGCGGACACCTGCCAGTTCAAGCACCGTTCGCACGGCTCCCCCAGCAATTACTCCAGTACCAGGAGCGGCGGGGCGCATCATCACTTTAGCACCACCACCAGAACCCGTTGCAGGATGGGGAATGGAGTTCGACTTGGTGAGAGGAACGTCAACCAGGTGCTTTTTACCATCCGCAACCCCTTTTTTGACGGCCCCAATAACATCGCTGGCTTTGCCAACCCCAACGCCAACTTGACCCCGCTCATTGCCGACAACCACGATCGCCCGGAAGCTGAGTTTTTTACCTCCCTTGACGACTTTGGTCACACGCCGGATCTGGACGACCCGCTCTTGCCAGTCGGTTTCTTTCTCGCGACTCTTGGTGTTTTTACGACCCTTTGCCATAGTTTCTCCAGATTATCGTTGTTAGTTATGGGTTGTTAGTCGTTAGTCTTCTAAAAACTAATCACTTAAAACTAACAACTGAATTAGAAATCGAGTCCTGCCTCACGAGCAGCATCTGCCAATGCCTTCACTCGACCGTGGAAAAGATTACCTCCCCGGTCAAACACAACTTGCTTAATCCCTTTCTCCAGCGATCTCTCTGCAATCAGCTTGCCAACTGCCGTAGAAGCTTCACAATTAGCGCCGGAATTCAAGTCAGACTTGATCGCCGCATCCAAGGTGGAAGCCGCCGTGATGGTGTGCTGTTTAGTATCGTCAATCAGTTGAACATAGATATGTTCATTGGAACGAAAGATCGCCAGCCGGGGACGCTCTGAGGTTCCAAATACTCGGCGACGTACACGATGATGCCGACGACGGGTTGATTCTTTACGACTTAACTTCATGACTACTTCTTACCTGCCTTACCAGCCTTACGTCTGACAATCTCGCCTGCGTAACGGATGCCCTTACCCTTATAAGGTTCGGGTGGGCGCACCGACCGAATCCGAGCAGCCGTGTTGCCAACAATTTCCTTATCAATACCACTGACAATCACATTGACGTTGTTTTCAACCGCAAATTGAACACCTTCGGGTGGCTCAAATTGAACCGGGTGGCTATACCCCATGTTAAGGGTCAAATTTTGCCCCTGTACCTGTGCTCGGTAACCAACCCCCTGGATTTCTAACCGTTTCTGAAATCCCTGGGACACCCCTTCAACCATGTTGGAAACCAGCGTGCGGCATAAACCATGACGTTGGCGGGCAACTCGAGACTCATCCCGGCGGGTAACTAAAAGGGTTTCACCCTCCTGAGACACCACCACCTCATCGGGTAATACCCTCGATAATTCACCTTTGGGACCCTTAACGACAACTGATTGTCCGTCAACAATTACGGTCACCTTACTGGGAATGCTGATGGGACGCTTGCCAATGCGAGACATAACGACTACTCCTACTCAAAACCGCTGTTGTTTAAGCCCGCCAAGGCTTGTAGCAACAAAATATCGAACACAAATGAGATGGTTTACCAGACGTAGCACAAAACCTCACCACCCAAACCATTACGACGGGCTTCACGATCCGTCATAATGCCACTAGAAGTTGAGATGATGGCAATCCCAATCCCTCCCAAAACTCGTGGTAAATCGCGACGGTTTGAATAAACTCGAAATCCTGGCTTACTAACGCGTTTCAGAGTGTTAATAATCGGACGTTTTCCCTTCCCTTTGTATTTCAGGGAAATCATCAGGTGACGCTGAACGCCTTCGCCCGCTTCTTCATAATCAATAATAAAACCTTCGTCCTTAAGGACTTTGGCAATACTACGGGTCATTTTGGTTGAGGGAACTTCGGTCGTCTGATGACGTGCCAAATTAGCGTTCCGAATCCGCGTCAGCATGTCTGCAATAGTGTCGTTTACCGCCATAGTTTTCCCTTAATAAAACCTGCTAGTTTTCCCGGAAGGGCATACCCATCTCTTTCAGCAGGGCGCGTCCCTCCTCATCGGTATTTGCAGTAGTGATGATAGAAATGTCCATGCCACGAATCTGGTCAATACTGTCGTAATCTACTTCTGGAAAAATCAGTTGCTCCCGAACGCCCAGGGTATAGTTTCCCCGCCCGTCAAAACTCTTGGGACTAATCCCCCGAAAGTCACGAATACGCGGTAGAGCCAAATTAACCAGACGATCTAGAAAGGCATACATCCGCTCGGCGCGCAGGGTCACCATAATCCCAACAGGCATACCCTGGCGGAGTTTAAAGCCAGCGATCGCTTTCTTAGCACGAGTCACAACGGGCTTTTGACCTGTAATAATGGCAATCTCAGCCAACGAAGCCTCTAACGCCTTAGCATTTTGAGATGCCTCTCCCAAACCCCGGTTAACGGTGATCTTCGTTAACTTTGGCACCTGGTGGACATTGGTATAGCTAAACTGCTCCATCAATTTGGGAACAATTTTTTCCTGGTAAAGTGTTTTAAGTCGTTCTGCCATAGTTTTGCTTCCTTTGAAACCCCTGGGCTTGGTCAGGGAATTAGTTGTTAGTGATTAGTTGTCAGTAGTTATAAATAACGGGCTAACAACTGGTTTCTCACAAACCTAGTCAATGATTTCTCCTGTCTTTTTCAGCATGCGGACTTTCCGTCCGTCTTCGGTGAAGGTATAACAGACGCGACTGGCAACCTTTTGCTTTTCGGAATAGAGCATCACGTTAGAACTGTGAATAGGAGCTTCACTCGTCACAATTTGACCCGTTTCGCCCTCCTGCTGAGGCTTGATATGCTTAGTGCGCATATTCACGCCTTTCACAATCACCGCACCTTCACTGGGGATTGCTCGGAGGATCTCACCAACTTTGCCCTTATCCCGACCAGCAATTACCTGAACGGTATCGCCCTTTTTCACATGCATCTTGAATCGGCTTGGAGCCGCTTTACTCTTAGCCATCACAATACCTCCGGTGCCAGAGAAACGATCTTGGTAAAGTTTTTTTCACGCAATTCACGTGCAACCGGACCAAAAACGCGGGTGCCTCTGGGATTGCCATCATTATTAATGATGACGGCTGCATTATCATCAAACCGAATACTCATCCCACTTTCGCGGCGCAAATTCTTGCGGGTCCGAACAACAACTGCCTTAACTACATCGGACTTTTTCACCGCCATATTGGGAATGGCATCCTTCACAACCGCGACAATGATGTCTCCCACCCCGGCATAGCGACGATTGCCACCGCCCAAAACGCGAATACACATCAGCTTGCGGGCACCGCTGTTGTCAGCGACATTCAAATAACTCTCTTGTTGAATCATGATTTTCTCCCACTAAGCCTAAGATGCGGTGGTATTGATGACTTCAGTAACCGTCCAGCGCTTGGTGCGGCTCAGAGGACGAGTCTCCTGAATGCGGACGCGATCGCCGACATGGCACTTGTTTCCTTCATCATGTGCCTTGTAGCGCTTGGTGCGCGCCACAATTTTGCCGTACTTGGGATGGGCAGCCCGGTTCTCTACTGCCACCACCACTGTTTTATCCATTTTGTCGCTGACTACTAAGCCAACTCTCTCTTTGACCGCCATATACTTACTCCGTCTCCGCAACCGAAACAGTGGATGCTAATTCCCGCTCCCGCTCAACCGTCATTAACTGCGCTAGGCGATGACGGTTATGTTTAAACTGGTGGGATTTTTCCAGTTGGCGAGTGCCCTTCTGAAACCGCAGTTGAAACAATTCGCGCTTAACCGCAACAATTTGCTCTTGCAGTTCTTCGTCACTCAAATTTCGAGCATCTTCAATCTTAGGAAGAGGCATAGTTTAGGACTCCTCCGACTCACGAGTGATAAATTTAGTTTTAATAGGCAACTTAAAAGATGCTAGCCGCATTGCTTCTTTAGCAGTCGCTTCGGGCACTCCGGCAATTTCAAACAAAATTCGACCGGGTTTTACAACCGCTACCCAGAACTCGGGCGCACCCTTACCAGAACCCATCCGGGTTTCAGCGGCACGCTGAGTGACGGGTTTGTCTGGGAAGATGCGAATCCAGATTTTCCCACCCCGACGGATGTATCGAGTCATGGCACGACGGCCAGCTTCAATCTGACGGGAAGTGATCCAGGAAGGCTCCATTGCCTGCAACCCAAAATCACCGAAATTGAGGGTGCTGCCACGGGTCGCCAAACCCCTCATCCGCCCACGCTGCTGCTTACGAAATTTTGTTCTTCTTGGACTTAACATGACTGTTTACCTAAAGGGATCAGGGGTCAAGGGTCAGGGATGAGGAATCAGTGCTTTCCTTTAGCCCTCAGCCTTTATCCTTCATTTGAGCGGTCTTCAAATTGCTGACGGCGGCGCTGTTGGCGGCGACGAGGCTGATTATTGGCTGGAGGAGGAGTTTCTTCCTGCCCTGGAATAATTTCGCCCTTAAAGATCCAAACCTTGATGCCAAGGGTACCGTAGATGGTTTTGGCAATCGTATAAGCGTAATCAATGTCTGCTCTGAGTGTGTGAAGAGGGACTCGACCCTCGCGTGTCCACTCAGGGCGAGCAATTTCAGCCCCATTCAGGCGACCGCTAACCTGAACTTTAATCCCTTCAACCCCAGCCCGTTGGGCACGCTGAATTGCCTGACGCACAACGCGACGGAAAGAAACCCGTCGTTCTAGCTGCTGAGCAATATATTCCGCAATCAAAGCGGCATCCGCATCGGGACGGGCAACTTCAACCACATTGATCCGAATCTGGCGATCGCCACCGCCCAATTCTTTTTGGAGGTCTGCCCGCAGAGACTCAATTCCCTGTCCACCCCGACCGACTACCACTCCGGGACGGGCGGTTCTTACTTCTAGGTCAATTTGGTCAGCCTTGCGCTCAATTCTCACCTCGGAGATACCAGCACTGCTGAGTTTTTTCTCCAGAAGCCGACGAATTTTATAGTCCTCTTGCAGGAGTTCTGGATAGCGTTTGGTATCACTGAACCAACGTGAGCGGTGCTCTTGAGTGATACCGAGGCGAAACCCAGTTGGATGAATCTTCTGTCCCACGAGTGCGTCCCCTTTAGCAGTAGTTTGGTGTATCGGTGGTTTGCATGATAATCAACGGGTTAATCCTCTTCCGCACCCGGAGCGACTGCGATCGTAATATGGCAGGTCGGCTTCCGAATTTGATAAGCCCGCCCCTGAGCACGGGGCCTATACCGTTTCAACGTGGGTCCCTGATCAGCATGAGCCTGGGAAATTAGCAGATCTGCTCGATCAAATCCTTGGTTATGTTCAGCATTGGCAGCCGCAGAACGGAGAACCTTTAGCACAGGCTCACAGGCACGGTAAGGCATAAATTCTAAAATAATCAGCGCTTCCCGATAGGAACGACCCCGAATTTGATCGAGAACGCGACGCACCTTATGAGGTGACATACGAATATAGCGGGCACTCGCCTTAACTTCAGTGGTGGTATCAACAGCCATCTCTTTACTCCTTGAGCTACTAGCAACCAGCTACTAGCCATGTGCTCCTATCGACGTGCTTTTTTATCCGATCCCGCATGACCTTTGAATGTCCGGGTGGGAGCGAACTCTCCCAACTTATGCCCTACCATCTGCTCAGACACATAAACCGGAACATGCTGACGACCATTGTGAACCGCAATTGTGTGACCAATCATCTGGGGCAGAATCGTAGAAGCCCGAGACCAGGTTTTGATCACTTGCTTGTCCCCTTTAACGTTGAGTGCCTCAATTTTCTTGAGTAAGTGGTCGGCAACAAATGGACCTTTCTTGAGTGAGCGCCCCATAGCTTTGATCTCCTATCAGTTATGACTCCCGTCCGCCCTTACCTCGCTTCGAGGATTTGCGGCGACGACGAACAATCAGTGCATTACTCAGCTTTTTCTTCTTACGAGTCTTGTAACCCAATGTCGGCTTACCCCAGGGAGTAACAGGCCCAGGACGACCGATGGGTGCCCTGCCTTCACCACCACCGTGGGGGTGATCCACTGGGTTCATCACGCTCCCCCGAACTTCTGGTCTCCGACCTTTCCAGCGCTTACGCCCCGCCTTCCCGTAAGTAGTGTTTCGCACATCTGCATTACCCACCTGACCGATGGTAGCGTAGCACTCCCGGCGAATCATACGGACTTCTCCAGAAGGCAACTTGAGGGTAACAAAATTACCTTCTTTAGCTGCCACCTGAGCGCTAGCACCAGCCGCCCGAACAACTTGTCCACCCTTACCCGGAACCAACTCAACGTTATGTACCACCGTACCGAGGGGAATGTTCCCTAGAGGCAACGCATTACCGACTTCAATCGGTGAATCGGGACCAGAACGGATGATAGTACCCACAGCTAAACCGGCGGGATGGAGAATATAACGCTTCTCGCCATCTTCGTAGTAAAGCAGGGAAATCCGAGCGTTACGATTGGGGTCATACTCGACCGAAGCCACTTTAGCTGGAACGTTATGCTTATCACGCCGGAAATCAATCATCCGGTAAAGGCGCTTATGTCCACCGCCACGATGACGACAGGTAATCACACCCCGGTTATTACGCCCCTTTGGACGGTGGCGTGACTTTGTGAGAGATTTCTCTGGCTTACTGCGAGTGACCTCAGAAAAATCTGAGACTGCCAGAGTGCGAGTTCCAGGAGTATTGGGTCGGTAAAAACGGATGCCCATAACAGTTAGCTCTAGAGGACTTTGTAAACTTGGAAAGCTTTAGGCTTGGTGGAAGACTTTTAAAAAGCCCAAAACGCTCTTACACTTCAGGGAACAGGGTAATAGAATCGCCTGCTGCCAGGGTAACGATCGCCCGTTTATAGAGAGGACGATGCCCCATAAATTTACCGACTCGACGACTTTTGCGGGGAGGATTTTGGGTTTTGACCGCTGTCACTTTGACATCAAACATAGACTCGACAGCCGCTTTAATCTCCGGTTTCGTTGCCTTGGGAGCCACCTCGAAGGTGTATTGGTTATTCTCCAGCAGGATAGTCGCCTTCTCCGTCACCATCGGCCGCCGGATCAGGTCGGCAAGGGAGCGGGGATCAAATTCAGTCACCGTAGACCTCCTGGATTTTCGCGATCGCAGATGTAGTTGCTACAATTTGATCCGCTGCCAGCAAATCGAAAATGTTCAAGTTAGCGGCAGAAATCAAGCGTAGATTTTCAATATTTCGGGCAGATAAATAAACCGTCTCGTCCCGCTCACCAAGAATAAGCAACACCTTAGATCCAGGAGCAATTCCCCAACCAGTCAGTGCTGCCACCATTTCTTTCGTCTTTGGACGAGGAAGCTTGTCAGCAAAGTCTTGAACCACAATCAAGTCATCTGCCCGACTTTCTAAAGCCGTCCGGAGTGCCAAACGCCGTTCTTTACGGTTCATCTTCAAACTGTAGTCTCTGGGCTTGGGACCAAAGATGACACCACCACCCCGCCACAGAGGGGAACGATTGGAACCCGCACGGGCACGTCCTGTACCTTTCTGTCGCCAAGGCTTACGTCCACCACCCCTTACTTCAGCTCGGGTTTTGGTGGAGACGGTTCCCTGACGTGCATTAGCCATTTGGCGCACGAGGGCACGGTGAACGATGTGAGCAGCATTGGCATCACTGGCGACTTTTAAATCGAGTGAAGCCGTCCCTGCCTCGTTCCCCTGCCAATCCTTAACAACACAATCAATCATAGATTTATTTATTCCTGTCTCTCAGATGCTCCAAGGCTCTTTCTATCAGGCACTCCTAACCAAGACTCGGCAGAACACCTTTACTTATTGCCTACTTTCTTAGCAGGCACCACGTTCACCAAGGCACCCGGCTTACCAGGAACAGCGCCCTTAATCAGCAGTAGGTTGCGCTCGGTATCCACTCGAAACACAGTTAGCTTGCGAATCGTGGTTTGAGTTCCACCCAACCGCCCTGCCATTTTCTTACCTGGATAGACACGTCCAGGAGTGGTTCCTGCCCCAGTGGAACCAGGTAAACGATGGTTTTTAGAGCCATGCGCCATAGGCCCGCGCTTAAAGTTATGGCGTTTTTGGTAGCCAGCAAAACCGCGACCAATGCTGGTGCCAATCACATCAACCGTTTGACCTGGAGAGAACGCATCTACTACGATCTGCTGACCTGTTTCATACTGGCTAGCATCTTCCAGCCGATACTCACATAGATGGCGGAGGGGAGCAGATCCCGACTTCGCTAGATGCCCCAACTCTGGCTTGTTCAAAGCTTTCTGGGATACTTCGCCATAGCCAACCTGAACGGCAGAGTAACCATCGGTCTGCGCCGTCTTGACTTGAGTAACTGCGCATGGTCCCGCTTGAATGACTGTTACAGGAATGGCTTTTCCTGTCTCGTCAAACACTTGGGTCATGCCAAGCTTGGTGCCGAGAATTCCGACAGACACGATGTGGACTCCCTTTTCTACACACTAGAACTGAACAAGGCAATAACCTAAGACGGCTAATTCCTTGCTCTGCAATACATTCTCAGACCAGTAAAATCCGACAGATGAACTGAAAAACAGCCAATCTGCCAAAAAGCTTCCCTGAAAATAATCAGCTATTCAGAAGCCGAGCCGCGAATCTGAGCGTTGTACAGACCTACATCCTGTCAGGACTTGAGCAGCAAACTACCCAGTATCCCTTTCACAGGAGCAAATTCTTAATGAAACCAGATAATGTCCAGTCTCGTACCGAAGCGCTCTGCAACCAAAATTTAGGCGGCAGTTATCTAATATAGAGTAGATTACTCAACTTTGTCTAGCTTTTCAAAAATTTTGTTCGTTTGACTTCGAATTGCACTCGTCAAATTGCACTCGTTGAATCAGCCTGGGTCGGGTTAAGACACCCTGGGAAGGTTTGAACGGTTGAGGATTTTAACTAGCAGTTTCGACCATCCTTAAACCTAACTAAACTAAAGAGTAGGAGCTATGACTGGACAGAATGGGATTTTTCTTGAAACAAAATTTAGTCAGGAAGTTGGAAATACGTGAATAGATAGCCTTCCAGATCCAATCATTTGGGATTAAACTTCATACAAGGGTGTCGTGGGAGGGCAATCTCACGAGAGAAAATGCCTCAAGCGAAAAGGCATATCTCTTATTCACCATTTTCTGATGAAGTTTAGTGTAAGCAGTTCACTATAAAAAGGGACACTATGGCACTCATCGCGACTGGTGGCCAATTGATTCGTGATCTGGAAACCTATGGATCCCTGGGGATATATGCGCCACTGGAAGGTGGGTTTGAGGGACGTTATCAGCGGCGAATTCGGGCAGCAGGTTATGTATCTCAAACAATTACGGCGCGGGGGCTGGGTGACCTGGCGATGTACCTGACGGGAGTTCATGGGGTACGTCCACCTCATTTAGGCAAGAAAAGTGGCACTACCTCTGGGGCTGCGGTAGGGTACCGATATTTCATACCGCCGATCGTGACTTATGGCGTGGAACATCTGCCTTCCAGGGCTAAAGGGCTGCTGCTGTGGATTATTGAAGGACAGGTTTTATCAAGCCAGGAGCTTGAGTATCTGGTGAGTTTGCCCACTGTGGAGCCACGGGTGAAAGTGGTAGTGGAATTGGGAGGCGATCGCGTCTTCCGTTGGACTCCGCTTAAACAAGCCGTTTCTGCTTAAAGCTTGAGAATCCTCTGAAGCTATCAGCCTATAGCGAGAGCTTCTGTCGTGGGAAGAATTCAGGGGTCAGAAGCCAGGATTCAGTTTCTTCTTGACTTCTAGCTTCTACATTTCTTCTTTACGAAGCTTTCCAAGCTTAAGTCACAGCCCACTTCTGGTTCATAGCTGTTTCCACTGTTGTTCAGGCGATTGCTCAACAATGGCGGGATCAATAGTCCTTTTCTAGTGTGAAACTGGAAATGGATTCGATGGAACTCGAAAACATTTCGCTGAATGCCTCGTCATTTTTGATTAAGGGCATTAGCATGAAAGGGTGATTGAACTGTACTATCCTTTGCGTTCCCTAAGGGAGGGACACTGGTTCAAACTTATTTGCGGAGCCAGCTTCCAACACCTCCCTGCCATTCGGAATCTTGTTTTAGCATATGCTCTGGCTGGGGCTGATTGTATTGATGTCGCCGCTGATCCAGCCGTAATATCGAGTGCCAAAACGGCCCTAGCTATCGCTCCTGCAATGGCAGATGAAGCTCGTCAACGGGGATTTGGCTACCAGGGGATGCCCTGGTTGATGGTGAGCTTTAATGATGGAGACGATCCCCACTTTCGCAAGGCAGAGTTTAGCCCAGAAAGTTGCCCTGCTGATTGCTTACGACCCTGCGAGAGGATTTGTCCAGCTCAGGCAATTGATAGCTTGGGAGTAATCAGCGATCGCTGCTATGGTTGTGGTCGTTGTTTACCCGTTTGCCCAATTCAACAAATCAGGACTCGCTCCTATGTATCAACTCCCTCTGAGATAGCTCCCCTGGTCTTAGAAACCGGAGTTGATGCAATTGAAATTCATACCCAGGTGGGACGGTTAGAGGATTTTCGGCGACTGTGGGGGGCGATCAATCCCTGGATCGGTAGCCTAAAGCTTGTTGCTATTAGCTGTCCCGATGGTGACGGCTTGGTTGAATACCTGCGGGCACTCTACGAATTAATGGCACCTTTGCCCTGTGCGCTGATCTGGCAAACCGATGGACGTCCCATGAGTGGAGACATTGGGATTGGTACCACCAGAGCCACCGTCAAGCTTGGGCAAAAGGTACTTGCCGCAGGATTACCAGGATACGTTCAGCTTGCAGGGGGCACCAATCAGCATACGGTTCCCAAACTGCGTTCCCTTGGACTACTGAATGAACAGAAAGAACTTCCTGTGGTTTCATCGACAGCAGTTTCTCTCTCCTCAATTGCAGGAATTGCCTATGGTAGTTATGCTCGAACGCTGCTAATACCCATCTTGAACCAACTGGAAGCGATAGAAGTAGAACCACTTTCATCCCACTTAACACTTCCGTTAAACCGTATGCAACCGCCTCAGCGAAGAGGGGATGGTTTTGCATATCCATTGCCTTCCGCCACTTACTTAAATTCTCAGCCTCTCCGTTTGGAAGAAGTTCCTGAGCTTCTCTGGCAAGCAGTTGAGCTTGCGGATTCCCTCGTCTCTCCACTGAAGTCAGCCTTTATTCACCAGCATGATATTCACCAACACGCTATTAGCCAGCCAATTTCCTTGGAGTCCTTAAAATGAGCATCCTTGAAAATGAGCCATTATTTGTTGCCAAATAACATCTACGTCTAGTCCGTTTTAACTCCGCTTTAACCACTCAGTGATCGGAAAAATGGCTAAATCAGACATTTCTCATCCGTTTGGTAAACAGACTGAATCTGAGATTCAAGCACAACTATCAGATTCAGCCTCCCAGCGCCAGGATGCTTCATCGGATTCCTCAGAGACTATTTCTACTCACCATAACAACACTTTTTATACCAGCATGCAAATTACGGATGACTTAGATAAGTTGCTGGAAATTTTACCGGAACCCATTCACAGCCGTCTTGTTCAGCATCCGAGCAAGAGTGTTTTGATTGAAGTCGTGATGGATCTCGGTCGCCGCCCAGAAGCTCGGTTCCCCGGTAAGGCAGAATACCTTTCAGAAGTTCCAGTTTCCCAGAATGACTTGAATGATTGCATTGCCAGAGTGGGTGATTTTGGTGGCGATAACCGGGCTGGAATTGAACGCACCCTGCACCGGATCAGCGCCATTCGCAATCGTCGGGGTGACATTATTGGGCTAACCTGCCGGGTTGGGCGTGCCATTTTTGGCACGATTGGAATGATTCGTGACCTAGTAGAAAGTGGTAAATCCATCTTGATGTTGGGTCGTCCAGGTGTGGGTAAGACGACAGCCCTGCGAGAAATTGCGCGGGTTTTAGCCGATGAACTGGAAAAACGGGTCGTCATTATTGACACCTCCAATGAAATTGCGGGCGATGGAGATGTGCCGCATCCCGCGATCGGGCGTGCCCGTCGGATGCAGGTTTCCCGTCCAGAGTTTCAGCACCAGGTCATGATTGAGGCAGTGGAAAACCATATGCCAGAAGTAATCGTGATTGATGAGATTGGCACAGAGTTGGAGGCACTTGCTGCTCGCACGATCGCCGAACGAGGGGTGCAACTGGTTGGGACTGCCCACGGCAACCGCCTGGAGAATCTGATCAAAAACCCCACTCTTTCTGATCTGATTGGTGGCATTCAGTCCGTTACCCTGGGCGATGAAGAAGCCAGGCGGCGTGGCAGTCAGAAAAGTGTATTGGAGCGTAAAGCTCCACCCACGTTTGATATCGCCGTGGAGATGCTGGAGCGTCAACGCTGGGTCGTACATGAGCATGTAGCAGAAACGATTGACAGTTTATTGCGAGGTCGTTTGCCCAACCCGCAGGTCCGAACTGTCAGTGAAACTGGCAAAGTCATTATTACCCATGAGTTATCCAGTGAAGCGCCAGAAGCCTCTACCCAGGGTCGCCCTGCCCGTAGTCCATTTAGCCAGTTCGGTAGTTTAGACCAGTTGTTGGACGATCGCTCAACTCCAGGGCAGGGACGCAGCAAAGGGCGCGGCTGGCGTTCTTCTGGACAGATGCGTCCCCTTCCTTCCCAAGTTCAAACAGAGTCACCTTCTGAACACCAACAGTTTGAGCGCCTGCTGAATGAATCCTTACAAAGTACCTATGGCACCATTAGCGAAGTCCCAACGGCTCAGACTGAGGGCATTCGCCAGGATGAGTTTGGGGAATCCAGACGGGAACATAGTCCAGAAGGGGAAGAGCTTCTCTACGTCTACCCCTATGGAGTCAGCCGTCACCAGTTAGACCAGGTCATTCGTACCCTGAGTCTGCCCGTGATTTTGACCAAAGATATCGATAATGCAGATTCGGTGCTGGCATTGCGATCGCACGTCAAAAACCACTCCAAACTGCGCCACATCGCCAAAGCCCGCCAGGTACCCATTCATACCATCAAAGCCAGTACTATCCCTCAAATTGCCCACGGACTCCGGCGAATGCTGAATATGGATGACCCCGCCATTCCCGATGCCAGCAATCTTAGCCTGTTTATGCGAAATGGCAATGATGATGAAATTGAGGCTCTAGAAGAAGCTCGCCTTGCCGTTGAACAGATTGTCATCCCCAAAGGGCAACCCGTCGAATTACTACCCCGTTCCGCTGATGTCCGCCGGATGCAGCATGAACTGGTCGAGCACTATCACCTCAAATCCCGTAGCTTTGGAGAAGAACCCAACCGACGATTAAGGATTTACCCAGCGTGAAAGGGATGAGGAGTGAGGAGTTTTGAGTTGAGAATGATTACTCACGACTGACCAGTCATTGCTTTCTTTTCCTAACAACACAACCACTCCTGACTCATCCACCCATCCACTTATCCCCCTTTAGCCTTCATCCTTCACACTCTCCCCTTGCCCCATGCTTCCATTCATTCGGTCGGACTTGGCTCAACTAAAAGCGTATACTCCCCATACAGAAGAAACCTTGAGTCCTGATCAAAAGTCAGTTCAGCTTGATCATCTGGATACCAATGAAAGCCCTTTCGACCTGCCGGAGGATCTGAAGCAAAAGCTGGCATGGACTTACCAGCACAGGATTAAAGCGAATCGCTATCCGGATGGGGGATATCTGGCACTAAAACGGGCGATCGCGGACTATGTGAATGAATCTGCCGGTCTTTCATCTCATCATCCATTCAATCTAACCCACATTTCCGTTGGAAATGGTTCAGATGAAATAATCCGCTCAGTCCTAATTGCAACCTGTCTTCAGGGAGAAGGTTCTATTCTAGTCGCGGAACCCACCTTCTCGATGTATGCCATTCTGGCGAGGACACTGGGAATTCCGGTGGTGGCGGTAGGGCGATCGCCCGCCAATTTTGAAATTGACTTGCAAACCGCCCAAACCGCCCTTTCTCAACCGCAAAATCCAGCCGTTCGTGTAGTTTTTGTCGTTCACCCTAACTCCCCTACAGGCAACGCGCTGACAGAAGCAGAAATTGCCTGGTTGAAAACCTTACCAGAGCAAATTCTGGTCGTGATTGATGAGGCTTATTTTGAATTTAGCCAAAGGACCCTTGCGACAGAATTGCTCCAGCGACCTAACTGGATCATTCTGCGAACCTTCTCCAAAGCTTTTCGTCTTGCAACCCATCGGGTTGGCTATGCGATCGCCCATCTAGATCTTATTGCGGTTCTAGAAAAAGTCCGTCTCCCCTACAACCTGCCTGCCTTTTCTCAACTCGCCGCCCTTACTGCGCTGGCTCACCGCCAGGATCTCTTGCAAGCTATCCCCGTAATTTTGGAGCAGCGAGAACAGGTCACTCAAGCTCTGGTAAACCATCCTGCCCTCACGGTCTGGACGAGCTACGCCAACTTTGTTTACCTGCGCGGAAAGCCAGAAATCCCCAACATCGACAGTCTACTCAAAGAAATTCACCAGCAACTCAAATCTCAGGGAACCCTGGTTCGCCATATTAATGGCGGATTGAGGATTACCATCGGTAGTCTCAATGAGAACACAAGAATGTTAACCCGACTTCTGAAAGCCTTGACTGCTATCGGCTCTTAATCCTCCTGAATTCACCGATTACGCTACTCCGGATAAGCTACATTTTCACCCTGATGTCAAGGTTTTCAGGGTTGCGGCGCATGATTCTGACAGTTTGGGGAAGCACTCCAACCAATAATGCAAACGCCTCATCTGGCAACTCAGCCACCGTTTCAGGACCAAAATAATTCTCAAACTGATTCAAAATCATCTGTGCCCGTTGTAGGGGAATGGGATTATCGGTTAATTGCTGAGTTAACCGAATCCACTGTCGTCGGATCAGGTAACCTTTCTGGCGCTCTTCCTGAGAATCAGGAAAAACGAGGGAAAGATCGCCGACGGGAATCACCCGTGAACAATCAATATCAAAAAAACTGCCAACCGCTGCCCCTGGACCGGCAAATTCGGCATGAAACCGCTTATAGATAATCAGCCCATTCCGCCTGCGACTATTTACCACAAGCAACTGACCACTATTCAACTGGGTCAAAATGTCGGAGTCATTTGGATGTTCAATCAGCTCTTGACGGACATTCAGGCTTTCATCTCTCATATGGCTGAAGACCTGGAAGTACTAGCAAAGAGAGCACGGTAGAGGTAAAACTTACAAGTTTTGGCAACGCCATCATGACTCCACACAATTCGACCCTCTATCCCAAGTTAACCCGTTCTTTCTAGTCTGCACCAGGACTAATCCTTGCGAACTCCAACATGAACCAGCAGCGTGAAAATGTACAGGTCACACGTAAAACAAAGCTTTTACTTTAATCAGGCTGATATAAACCAAACAACCATTAATTTCCCATCCCTTATTTTAAGGCATGCATCAATCTCAACTTGGTTCAAAAAGTGAGGAAACCTTGAAGCTCCCGGTCAAATTTGTAGGTTGGCTTAAAGGACAGATAAAGATTACCTTATATTGCCCAGATTGTACGAACCAGCATCAAATATTTCGCCTTTGCGATCGCTCATATTCCTACCGGGACTAGGGAACCTATGCACAAAAGCCTTGCAATCTCTAGACCAATGCGTGAGTAAGACCTGACCCAAGCTGCTTGTGCAGCAAAATCCGGCGGGGTTGCCTCAATAACCAGCTACACCAGAATGGATCTGACTGTTTCAACCCATAATTAGCTTTGAGATACAGTTGCTTAGCTGGATAGTTATCTTCTAAAACATGCAGGTAAAGATCCTGAAATCCCTGATTCAGCACAATTTCCTCACAGGCATTCAGTAGCTTTTGAGCAACTCCCTGCCTGCGATAATTTGGTTGCACCGCTAAGTTAGACAGGTACGGATAAGGAACATTGCGAATTTGGAAAGGATAAACTGAACGAAGGGCAACCTCAACGGTTCCTACAATCGAGGCATGGGAAGTTGATGGAGAGACTACCGCGACCAGGCAAATGTAGTCTGTTGGATCCGGCGATCGCAGTCTTAAACGCAAATCCTCATACATTCCCATTCGCATAATGGGAAAAAACCAGCGCATCATTCCTGTCCGCGAGTGAAAACTCTCTGAAAGAACCTCAACCAGTTCCGAAAGATCTCTGGGTTGGGCAGGACGGATCACAAAATTAGACGGCTCAAAAGCAAGCCCGTCAGATGAACGTAAACTATTCCAGGAAGAAGAAAAAGTGCCCACAGATTCCAAACGCTCAAATAGCAGTTACTCCATGAAACCAAGGCAATGGAGCTTAAAAAAGCACTTATCAAGGATAGCCGCTTGCATCGACAAACGACCAGAGCATTGACCAAAGCCTATTCATGGAGTAACAAAACTACACCTGGTTGATTGACGATCAATGTCAATCAACCGCTAAACCATCTACTTGCCAATCCGGGGAGGTTCCCGAAAGGCGATCGCAAAGAAAAGAATACCAATGGCTACTGCAAGGATAAAGATGTACGCAACGCTTTCCATATCAAAAATTCCTGTTTATTCATTCAACATCCACTGACCAGGCAAAAGCAGAGAAAGGGATTTACAAACCTACACCAGAGTTTTCCAGTGATAATGTTGTAAACCCCTCCCTACAGAATTCAAAAGTTAGTGCTAGATAGGCTCTGCGCGACGAGTGGATTTGTCACCCACCTTCTGGTAAAAGCCCCACTCCACCTGCTCCTCTGAAAGCTCTGGATCAATCCCGGCAAACACGTCGCGGAAAATTGTGCGCGTACCGTGCCAGATATGACCAAAGAAGAAAAGCAATGCAAATACAGCATGACCAAAGGTAAACCATCCTCTTGGACTGGTGCGGAAAACACCATCAGACTTCAAGGTTTCCCGATCAAACTCAAAAGGCTCACCCAATTGAGCAGCACGAGCATAACGCTTGACAGCTCCGGGGTCTTTGAACGTTTGACCATCCAAAGCACCTCCGTAGAAGCTAGCGGTGACACCATTCTGCTCGAAGCTGTACTTAGACTCTGCCTTACGGAATGGAATATCAGCCCGAACAACACCATCTTTGTCGGTCAATACAACAGGAAAGTTCTCAAAGAAGTTCGGCAGGCGACGAACATAAAGAACTCTACCTTCTTTATCTTTGAAAACTGGATGCCCTAGCCACTCTTGGGCAATCCCATCACCCTTATTCATCTGACCAGTGCGAAATAAACCGCCCTTAGCAGGACTGTTTCCGACATAGTCATAGAAAGCCAGCTTCTCAGGAATGGCTGAATAAGCTGCTGAGAGTGATGCTCCATCAGCAACATCTGCTTGAACACGACGCTCAATCTCTTGCTGGAAATACCCGCTATCCCACTGATACCGGGTGGGTCCAAACAGTTCAATTGGAGTTGCCGCGCTACCGTACCACATCGTACCGGCTACGACAAAAGCTGCAAAGAATACCGCAGCAATACTGCTGGACAGTACTGTTTCAATATTTCCCATCCGCAGAGCTTTATATAGCCGTTCCGGTGGACGAACACTCAAATGGAATAAACCAGCAATGATACCTACAATTCCAGCGGCAATATGGTGAGCAACAATTCCACCTGGGTTGAATGGGTTAAACCCAGAAGGTCCCCACTCAGGAGCAACAGGCTGAATGCTGCCAGTCAAGCCATAAGGGTCTGAAACCCACATGCCAGGACCGTATAAGCCGGTCAAATGGAAGGCACCAAATCCAAAACACAGAAGACCCGAAAGAAATAAATGAATTCCAAACATCTTCGGCAGATCGAGGGCAGGTTCTCCTGTCCGTGGATCCTGGAAAAGCTCCAGATCCCAGTAGACCCAGTGCCACACGGCAGCCAAAAACAAAAGCCCCGAAAGAATAATATGAGCGGCTGCCACTCCCTCAAAAGACCAAAAACCCGGGTTGGCTCCAGACTCTCCAGTGACGCTCCACCCTCCCCATGATCCTGTGATACCCAGACGTGCCATAAAGGGCAACACAAACATGCCCTGACGCCACATCGGGTTCAAAACCGGGTCACTTGGGTCAAAAATCGCCAGTTCGTACAGCGCCATTGAACCCGCCCACCCTGCCACTAAGGCAGTGTGCATCAGGTGGGTCGCGATCAACCGCCCCGGATCATTGATCAGGACGGTATGTACTCGATACCAGGGTAGCCCCATCGACTACGCTCCTCCTTTGACTAGCTCTAGTTCAACGCTTTCTTAAGCATTTTATTAAAGCGACGGACATTGGTAAATCTACCAGATCCGAGGCTCCTTCAACCGTCAACTCCTCAATATGGTCTACAAAATCCACCTTTGTTCAGAGTGGGGTAGCCATTTGGCAATAGATTGATGAAAATGAAAGTGTATATAGAAGTGTAAACAGTGTGAGAGGCTAATGCAAGCAATTTGTCATCTTGTAGAACGGTCTAGTAAAAGAATGACCAGATTCTATGGCTCTGGGGCAGCAGCGAACCGCCGCTTACATAAATTGACAATTAGCTCTTGACAAATCAGCCAGTCTCACATATCCGATCTAAACCCACCTCAGGAATGATAATGATGACCGCTAAAAGTCAGGAGAAGACCACTGGGAACCCCACAATGACTACCATCAAATTTTTGAAGGAAAATCAGGAACTTGTCGTTGCCGATGGAGCAAACCTAAGGCTCAAGGCACTTGAAAACAGAATCGACCTTTACACGCTGACAGGCAAAATGATGAACTGTGGCGGCTACGGTCAATGTGGCACTTGCATTGTTGAAGTGACCGAGGGCATAGACAACCTATCTCCCCGGACTGAGGTTGAGAACCGTAAGTTGAAGAAAAAACCTGAGAACTACCGATTAGCTTGTCAGACTCTCGTTCATGGCTCAGTTAGCATTAAAACAAAGCCCTGACCTGTTTCAGACTGGTTTCCAACCAAGCCTTCAAGTTAGGTTGTAGGTATCACTGTAAAGGTGTACCCACAGTGGTATTCTAAGTATGTTGACGCTGAGGTTGTCTACAGGCAGGTTTTATGCAAGTCAATGATCTGGGCTTTATAGCAAGCATTTTATTCGTTCTGGTTCCGTCCGTTTTTCTGCTGATTCTTTACATTCAGACAGCAAGTCGTCAAGCAAACAAGGATTCTTAAAAGCTTATCCAACAAACTGCCTGGGTTTAGTTTTTGGCTTTGGCGGTTAAGGCTTGTCGAATAAGCTTGAGGGAAAGCTGCTTGATTTTCAAATACTGTACTGAGCGTCGGAAGCATTGCTTCCGACGCTTTACTATTTGAGAGCCTTACGAGTCATTACGGTGAGGAAGAATGGTAGTTGTTTGGCAATGCCACCATTCCATCAATCGCTTCAGATGCCTGTAAGTTTGCTAGTAAAGCTTGTAGTTTCATCCGGTAGATGTAGGGCCATCCTCCCGTTGCCTCAATATCTCTAAGTAAACTGTAGAGAGCCTGCCGGTTATCAGGCAGAGACTCCTGAAACAGACTATCTCGGATATCCTGATGGAGTCTTTCTAAGGTTCGTAGTAACGCCAACAGCGCCAGACTATCTCCTCGCTGCGATTTTGCCAGAGCTTGAACGGTTTCAGCCAGCACTTGCAGTTGGGATTCCAGCCGTTGGGATTCCAAAGGTTGTGTACTTAAGCGATCGTGGTCACTCATTCAGGAAGTCCTTGACAACACCTAAAATTTAATTTACCGGGAGACTTTAGCTATGGCAGCCGTCTTCACCATAAAATCCTCTAGTCTTTACATTACTGCCTTTAGAATTCACCGATACAGAAGTGGAATTAGTCGAGTTTGCAGAAGCAATCCATTGCCTGGAAATCTAAAGTTAAGCATGAAACTTTGCATAGGGTTACAAATACTCAGGTTCTCGCCTGAATGACAACGAGATTAGACGCTAACTTTCTGAGAAAGGACATTCCTGCTAACTTAACATTTTGATACTTTGCAGGTTCCCCGTTAAGGTTCTTCCCGATTCATAAAGAGGTCAATTTCTTACCCAAAACAAGGGAATGGCAACATTGCCGTGTAGAATGCTTTATGAAACGTTTGTTAAATCATTCCGGGAATCACAAGAGAACATTAGTCAGGTGGGGGACGTGGTTTAGCGGGTCTTTCGTCTGTAGGGTATTGCCTGAACGCAACCAGTGTTTAGGTACATTTAAAGCTTCCGAACGCAATAATTTTCTTTTATTGAAGGGTAGGCTTTCGCTCTACTGATATCGAAAGACTGTTGAAGCCCGGCTCTGGATTGCACTGGCAGAAAATTACTTAGCGTTGATATTCGAGGTTGTTCAATGAGGTACCGTGCTCTTATCGTTGCACTTCTGGCATTTTGCTTCAGCTTTTTAACTGCCTGCGCTGAGAGTCCAGCTTTAAGCAGGGAGTCAATTACCACTTACGATCAGGTGATAGGAACTGGTTTAGCCAATACCTGTCCTCAACTGGATGAAACGGCTCGTGGCTCAATTCCGATCGATCCTAACAAGTCTTACACCATCACGAATCTTTGTTTACAGCCAACCAGCTTCTTTATCAAAGAAGATGCTGAAAATAAGCGGCAGAAGTCAGAGTTTGTTCCAGGAAAACTAATGACTCGCTATACGTCTTCTATTGAAGGGGTCTCAGGCGCTGTTAAAGTTAACTCTGATAAGAGTTTAACTTTTGTTGAAGAAGATGGTCTTGACTTCCAAGCTGTAACAGTTCAACTTCCCGGTGGTGAGCGGGTGCCCTTCCTGTTCACGATTAAGAATCTGGTTGCTACCACTCAGCCTGGTCTGACTAGCATTAATGGTTCTACCGATTTTGAAGGGGAGTTTAAAGTTCCTTCTTATCGAACTTCTAACTTCCTTGATCCTAAAGGGCGTGGCTTGACAGCAGGTTATGACAATGCAGTTGCTCTTCCTTCTCATGCAGATAGTGAAGAGCTTACCAAGGAGAACGTCAAACGCTTCCAACTGGACAAGGGCAAGATTTCACTACAAGTTGCCAAAGTTGACCCCACAACCGGAGAGATTGCCGGAACATTTGAAAGTCTTCAGCCTTCTGAAACCGACATGGGGTCTCATATAGCAAAAGATGTGAAGATTCGCGGAATTTTCTATTCTCAAGTAGAGTCTAAGTCGAAGTCTAGTGCAAAAGCAGCGAAATCATCTCCGAGGGTGACAGAACCCGTTGAAGTCGAAGAGTCTTTTGAGGAATAGGCTCTAGATTGTGGCAATCGCCAGATAGTACAAACTTTGCTGAAGGGGCACTAAGCCCCTTTTTTTATTGGATTTATTGCTCATCTCAGTAGAATCAGGGAGGCTGGGTAACTTTCCTACAAATTTATGTAATGCATATATAAAGCGCTGCTTTTCTAAAAAACATCTACAATGTGAAAACTTAGGGTTTAACCGCCCTTAAAGTTCTCTTCAGATTCCGTAGAAATGCAGTTGTTCAGCCTCTATGTTTAGGAATAAGTTTGATTTGTAATGGTAGGGAACGACCTACTAGTTAAGGGCTTTTCAGGGTGTTTGCATTAAGGTACATGTCATTTCACTATCTCTTTTTTTGTAGTTGGTTGGGTTCCTGTTAACGTTTCTAACAAGGTTCCAGTCTCCCAAGGGTTGTTGCCCTTTCTCTATTATGTTTTTGTGAACGTACCCCCTGTTGATGCTTTGCAATAAGACTCAAATTTAAATCACCTAGTCACTGCTCTACCGACTGAAATTCGTCATGCCTACGACAGCTAATTATGAACTGAAAAGCGAGAGTTTACAGCTTCTGCGAGAATACCAAAATTCGCCTGTACCTCAGCTCCGCAATCGATTAGTAGAACTTAATTTTGGATTAGTTAGAAAAGAAGCTCACCACTGGATTAATCAGTGTACTGAAAGCTACGAGGATTTGTTACAAGTTGGATCGATTGGATTAATCCGTGCAATTGAGCGGTTTGATATGTCAAAAGGGCATGCCTTTAGCTCCTTTGCCATTCCCTACATTCGGGGGGAAATTCAGCACTACTTGCGCGACAAAAGCCCTTCGGTTCGCATTCCTCGACGCTGGCAAGCCTTACAGCGGCAGGCAGCTTGGGAAATTCGTAAGCTCCAGGTTGACTTGAACCGTCATCCCACTGATCTGGAGGTTGCCAAGGCACTGGAAATCAGCGTAACGGAGTGGCAAGAAATCAAGCTGGCTTGCCAGAATCGAGCATTGTTGAGCTTAGATGCTCCGGTTAGAGATGAAGAAACAGGAGCTTCCTCTCTGGGGGAATTGGTGCCAGACAACCGGTACCGCAGTTTTCAGTTGGCACAGGAAGACCAGATTCGTTTGCAACAGTCTCTGATTCAGTTGGAAAAGCGGACTCGTGAGATTCTGGAATTTGTTTTCCTCTATGACCTGACCCAGAAGGAAACGGCTGATCGCCTCGGTATTAGTGCGGTCACGGTTTCTCGGCGGGTTAAGAAGGGGCTGGAATCGCTGCAAAAGCTGATGGCTGGAACTGAAGACTAGCCCAATCGGGGCAAATCCGGCAATCCTTGGATCGGTGTAAGGCTTGAGAGTTAAGAACAGCAGATTTAAACTAAGTTCTGCTGGGCTAACCCTCACCAACTTAGAAACCTGTACTTTTTCCTGGGAAAAATCTCCAGTTCTCAACTTGGATGAGGTTTAAATCTGGTTCAGTGTTTGGCAAGCAACGAAGTTAGATCGCGTTGGAGGGAAGCATTATGGTGCTTCCCTTCTCCTGCTTTAGCTCTTCATTAATTTCCAGCATTCCTTTGCGATCGCCCAATCTTCCTGGGTTCGCACAACTACCACGCGGATGGCGGAGTCAGCCGTAGCAATATCCTGGTCAATTGGTCGTTGCTGATTTTTTTCCGAATCCAGTTTCAACCCTAGAAAAGCAAAAGCCTCACAGGCCGCAGCCCGAACCAGGGCAGAGTTTTCTCCAACTCCGGCAGTAAAAACAAGCGCATCCAGTCCTGCCAAACTGGTCAGCATGGCACCAATACCTGAACGCAGGCGATGAATATACATCTCCAAAGCCAGCTTTGCTCGATTGTTACCGTTTGCTGCTGCCTCAGATACCTGGCGCATATCGCTGGAGATGCCAGAGATGCCTTTCAACCCTGAGGCTTTATTAAGTAATTGGTCTAATTGGTCAGCCGTAGAATGTTCCTGGCGAAGTAGATGGATCAAGATACCGGGGTCAACAGAACCAGAGCGGCTACCCATCATCAAGCCATCTAGTGGGGTAAAGCCCATTGTGGTATCTATGCTACGACCTTGATGAATGGCTGCCAGGGAGCAACCATTGCCGAGGTGGCAGGTAATTAGCTTCAGAGAATGCAGATCCTTTTCCAGGATTTGAGCGGTGCGGTGGGCACAATAGTGGTGGCTGATGCCATGAAACCCATAGCGACGAATGCCCTGCTCAAACCATTCGTAGGGACCGGGGTATCGTGCTGCTGCTTGGGGCATCTGAGAGTGAAAGGCAGTATCAAAAACAGCGATTTGGGGCACCCCAGGGAGGACATGCTCGATCGCTTCGATTCCCTCTAGACTGGCGGGGTTATGGGCGGGAGCAAGGGCTATCAGGCGGGCGATCGCTGCCTTCACAGATGCAGTTACCCGAATGCTCTCGCGGTAATCTTCTCCGCCATGAACCACTCTATGTCCCACGACATCAATGTCTGCAAGCTGTTCTATTACCCTGGTTTTTCCTGCTTGGAGCGTGTTAAGCAGATGAGCCATGACCGCAGGACGATCCTGGGTCTGAATTTCTTCTTTTAAGACCGCCCCCGCTGCCGTCTTAATTTCTACGCCTACAACCCCCTGGTGACCAGTCCAGTCAACCTTCGCTTCCCAAAGGGGTGTTGTAGAGTGGTCTGGCGAGAAGCGGTCTGTAAGCTCGTAAAGACAACTTTTTTGGCTGCTAGACCCTGCATTCAATACCAAAATTTTCATGCCGGTGCTGGTTTCATGATGGGACAGACGAAGAGGAAACAGGCGATCTCCCACTCAAATTGAATGCAAGGGGAAATGGTTGTAAGCAAGAACTTTTCCTGGCAAATGTTAACTATTGCTGCAATCTATGTCGGTGGCACATGATTCTCTGGTAAATATTGCCCTAAAGATTTTAAACACTCTTGAGACTGAGGAGATAGTCAATTGTTTACTACTACTTTGCTTGCGGTTGCTGCCAGATCTTCTGATTGGAGCCCGGTGGTTGGAATTATTATGATTCTGGCTAACGTTGTGGCGATCGTAATCGCGAAACAAACCGTTCAAAAGCCAAATGTTGGTCCTGAAATGCCATCTTCAAATTTATTTGGTGGATTTAGTGCCCCTGCGGTTGTGGGTACTTTCTGCTTTGGGCACATTCTTGGAGCAGGTGTCATTTTAGGGCTAACAAATTTGGGTGTTCTTTAATTTCTTCTAACAAGAAGTAAAACTTCTTGAACCTTTGCTGAAAGCAATCGCCAGGGAAATCTTCCCTGGTTTTTTCTGTTGCGATTTACAACAAATTTATATGCATATAGCAGTCCCAAATGATAGGTGAGAACGAGAAGCTTTGTGAGAAAGGATTCTACGGAAATTCTTCCTCACAATCTAGCTGGAGTACCAAACGATTAATTAGAGCAAATTTTTAATCCGGCGGAAGCGATCGGAATAGCTTCTCATTACTTCCAGGGCAAATTCGGGCGTTTCTTGAACGGCAAATAGAAAGTGCCGTTGGTTCATGACTGCCAGTTTGCAGGCTGTTTTAGCCCTTGCCGTTGAGGTTCTTAAGTGATCGGAATGTACTAACGCACCCTCGCCAAAAATATCGCCTACCTGGAGTGTCTCAATCACTTTTCCATTAATAGACATTTCGACTTGCCCTTCAAGAACACCATACATGACATCGCCTTGCTGACCAGCTTCAAAAATTACGTCGCCAGTAGAAAAGACTTCAGGTTCAGATTTACTTTGAAAGATTTGAACCGTTTCGACGGGGGTTAACATTTTTGTTGACTCCATTAGTGATGGTTAAGCCAGAGCGTCTCCACTTCTAAACTCTGACCCTCTGGAGTACCTTAGAACTCTTACGTTAAGTGAACTTTAAAGGAGTCGTGGAGGGTGAGGGTGAGGGTGTGGATGAGTTGGGTGGGGATAAGTTCATGAGCGCCTGGATAAGTTTTTGGTTAGTTGTATTGGGTCGAGAATGCTTGAGCTTTAAGTGCCGGGACGAGAGCGTAAAGTTTCACCCATGTAGGAGCGATCTCCCAGGCGTTGCAGTAATGGTCCGTGGCGGTCAAATTTAACGACGCTAAGCGCGGCAGCGGGACAATCGATGCGATCGCGGTAACGACCCAAATCAATGCCTAACAAGTTGCAGATGATGATGCGAATTGTAGCTTTGTGGGAAACGACCAAGATGTTGCCATCGCTGTATTTTTCCTTAATTTCAGAAATGACCAGGGATGCGCGACTGGCGATCTGAATAGCCGTTTCGCCATCTGTGGGGGCGTTCCACGCAGGTTCGGTCATCCAGTCGATGTAGGCTTCCAGATAGTGTTGTTTGACATACTCTTGGGTTTGCCCCTCCCACTTGCCATAGCGAATTTCTCTAAGCCCATCTCGTAGCTGCATTTCAATTCCAATTGCATCACAAAGGGGCTTGGCAGTAGCGATAGTTCGCTTCATGGGGCTGACATAGATAGCAGTCCAGGGGATGTCCTGGTATGCTGCGGCAAATGCCTCTGCCATCAGTATGCCTTCAGCGGTGAGGTCAGGGTCGAGGTCACCACAGTACCCCCCGCTACGGCTGTATAACGTTTCTCCGTGCCGCAGAAAATGCAGGTACAAGCTCATGAGTTTTGGTTGATTCAGATTGAGGAAATGGGAGAGGAAGGAGGGGAGAGAAAGCAGTGATTAATCAGTGGTCATTCTCAACTCTCAACTATTCAGCACCACCTGATCTAAATCTTCATTTTGGCTGCATTTGCCTGAGCATATTCTTCCATTGCAATTGGGACGGGGTTGACGTGCCAGATATCGTTGCAGTAATCGCGAATGGATCGATCGCTGGAGAATTTGCCCATGCGTGCTACGTTCAAGATCGACATGCGCGTCCAGTTTTCCTGGTCACGGTAAGCCTGTCCAGCCCGATCCTGGCATTCAACATAGGATTGGTAATCTTCCAACAGCAGGTACTCATCTTTGTAAAGCAGGTTATCAACTAGGGGCTTAAACAGATTGGGATTACCGTGGGAGAAGAACCCGGAGGCAATCCGATCAATTGCCAGTTTCAATTCAGCATTCGTGTTGTAGTGGTCCCAGGGATTGTATCCCTTTGCTCTTAGGGCATAAACTTCTTCAGCCGTCAGCCCAAATAGGAAAAAGTTTTCAGCCCCGACTTCTTCACGAATCTCAACATTTGCCCCATCCAGAGTACCGATGGTGAGTGCTCCATTCATGGCAAATTTCATGTTCCCCGTACCGGAAGCTTCTTTGCCTGCGGTGGATATTTGTTCAGACAAGTCTGCGGCTGGATAAACGCGCTGGGCAAATTTGACGTTGTAGTCCTTCAAGAAAAGAACCTTCAAGCGACCTTTCATATCCGGGTCGCGATTGACGACTTCGGCGATCGAGTTGATTAATTTGATGATCAACTTGGCGATGTAGTAGCCAGGAGCTGCCTTGCCACCAAACAAGAAGGTACGGGGAGTGATATCCAGATCGGGATTTGCCTTAATTCGATTGTAGAGAGTGATGATGTAGAGGGCGTTCAGGTGCTGGCGCTTGTATTCATGAATGCGCTTTGCCTGAATATCAAACAAGGAGTCGGCGCTGACTTCCAGGTTGTAATTTTCCCAGATGTAATCAGCCAAATCCTGCTTAATTGCGTGTTTGATTTCCCGAAACCGACGACAAAACTCTGGATCATGGACAAATTCTTCCAGTTTGTGAAGCTCGTCCAGATTTTTGATCCAACCATTACCAATTTTTTCGCAGACTAAATGACAGAGCCGGGGATTACTCAAGACGATAAAGCGACGGGGAGTCACACCATTTGTCTTGTTGTTGAACTTCTCTGGAAACATTTCATAGAAGTCGTGCAACACATCCCTTTGCAGCAATTCCGTATGGAGCGCAGCAACTCCATTGATGGCGAAACTGCCCACACAGGCTAGATTTGCCATGCGGATAAATTTCTCACCAGACTCGTCAATTAGGGACATGCGCTGGATGCGATCGGGTTCGTCGGGATAGCGGATGCGGACATCATCTAGGAACCGCTGGTTAATTTCGTAAATAATTTCCAGATGGCGAGGCAAAAGACTGCCAAACAAGGCAAGGGGCCAACGCTCCAGTGCTTCCGGTAGCAGGGTGTGGTTCGTGTAAGCGAAGGTATGGGTGGTGATGTACCAGGCTTTGTCCCACTCCAATGAGGATTCATCGAGCAGAAGCCGCATCAGTTCGGCAACGGCAATGGAGGGATGGGTATCATTCAACTGAATTGAAAACTTTTCGTGGAACCGCTCTATTGGCAAGTTTTGATGCGACAGAATTCGCATCATGTCTTGCAGGGAGCAAGAGACAAAGAAAAATTGTTGTTCCAGGCGCAACAGCTTACCCTGGGTCAAATTGTCATTGGGGTAGAGGACTTTGGAAATGTTTTCCGAAATCATCTTTTGATGAACCGCACCGGAGTAGTCGCCAGAGTTGAACGCTTCAAAGTTGAAAGACTCTGGTGCTTCGGAAGTCCATAGTCGCAGTGTGTTACAGGTGTGAACTTTATAACCCAGAATAGGGGTGTCATAGGGGATACCTTTGACCACCTTAAAGGGAACCCATCGCACCCGGTAGTGACCATGTTCATCTATAAAAGTTTCGGTGTGCCCGCCAAACTTGACTTCCGCCGCCCATTCGGGGCGGGCAACCTCCCACGGATTACCGAACCGGAGCCATTTGTCCGTAATTTCAACCTGCCAACCATCCCGAATGTCCTGATCGAAGATGCCAAATTCGTAGCGGATGCCATAACCGATCGCCGGTATTTCTAAAGCCGCCAGGGAATCGAGATAGCAGGCAGCCAGTCGTCCTAAGCCACCGTTACCCAAGCCAGGTTCTTCTTCCTGCTCCAGTAGTTCCTGGAAGTTAAGCCCCAATTCTTCGATCGCCTGCTTTACCTGATCGAGAATCCCCAGGTTAATCAGGTTATTGCCCAGATGGGGTCCCAATAGAAATTCTGCCGAGAGGTAACAGACTGTCCGTGCTCCATGACTGCCGTAAGCTTCTGCCGTTGCAATCCAGCGCTGAAACAGTCGATCTCGGACCGTGTAAGCCAGCGCCATGTAGTAATCGTTTTTAGTTGCGATCGCCGGAAACTTGCCCTGGATGTAATACAGATTGTCCAGAAATGCCCGTTTCAAGGTTTCGATATTTAATCCAGTGCGATCGTCTTCCACGGCAACTGCCGGACAGCCGGGTGGAACATTTGGTAAGGTCTGCATAGGGGTGTTGGTAGGTAGTAGGTGGTGGATAGAAAAGGAATGAGGGGGAAGGGGGAATAGGGATGAAGTTTTGAGTTGAGAGTTTTGAGTTGAGAATTAAGAGTTTTACGCTGTTGGCCACTGACCAATGACTCTCATACCTCACACCTCACTCACCTATCACCTACCCCACTTCTGCTAAATGGAATGCTGCTCCCAGTCCGGCTCCCATTTCTTCGGGGGTAATTTTGCCGTCTTTGTTGATATCGAGGGCATCGAAGACGGCATCGGCTCCCATCCACTCTTCACGGGTGATGAAGCCGTCACCATCCAGATCGTAGATGCGGAAGAGGTCTCCAGCCGCATGGCTGATGGTGGATTCGCCTTCCAGATAAGCCAGTCGTTTTGCCAGGAGCTTTTCCAGGGCTATCAACGCTTTGGTGAATCCTTGAATGCCTTCTGCCAGTTTCTCCGATGCCATCCGATCGCTTTGGTGCATCTGGTCAAAGGTATGTTTGTCCATTGAGATCTTTTCGATCTCCGCTGTGGCAGCTTTCTCAGGGTCCAGTTTGCGGGGTAGTTCGCCAGTGCTCGCTTTCAATTCACCCAGGAGGTTGGGAGAAATCGTCAATAAATCACAGCCTGCCAGTTCAATGATTTCGCCAATGTTACGGAAGCTGGCTCCCATGACTTCGGTTTTGTAGCCAAACTTTTTGTAGTAGTCGTAAATTTTTGTAACTGAGAGCACTCCCGGATCTTCGGCAGGCGGGTAACTGTCGCGCCCGGTTTCCTTTTTGTACCAGTCGAGAATGCGCCCGACAAAGGGAGAGATGAGGGTGGCTCCTGCTTCGGCACAGGCGATCGCCTGATGGAGACCAAACAACAGGGTCAGATTACAGTGAATCCCTTCTTTTTCGAGGACTTCGGCGGCTTTGATACCTTCCCAGGTGGAGGCAATTTTAATTAGAATGCGATCGCGTGAAATACCTGCTGCTTCATATTCTGAGATCAAATAACGTGCCTTTTCCAGGGTTGCTTTGGTGTCGTAGGAAAGCCGTGCATCCACTTCAGTGGAGACTCGTCCGGGAATGATCTGTAAAATTCGCTTACCAAAGGCAACGGCAAGGCGATCAAACGCCAGCGTTAATATCTCCTGGACGGCTGCACCAGAGCCTGCATCCTTTTTTGCCTGTTTCAGGGTTTCATCGACGATTTCCTGATACTGAGGCATCTGGGCAGCCGCAGTAATTAATGAGGGATTGGTGGTGGCATCCCGTGGCTTGTACTGTTCGATTGCTTGAATGTCGCCCGTGTCAGCAACGACGATAGTCATTTCGCGCAGTTGCTCTAGCAGGTCTTTAGCCATCGTTTTCTCCCAGGTGGTTGCAGATGAATTTGCATTGGTTAAATGCCAGCGGTTTTGCCATTAATCATGTACTAACAGCTTGAGCGCTATTTACAAAGATGAGGTTCTCAAAGAATAGTAACCGGGGATTTTTCCGATAGCAGGCTACCATTGGAAAGCTTTAATCTATTGTTTCGTTGGCTACGGACTGGCAATTGATCCCTTCATGCAGCAATTTTTCAGAAAACTGGGCTTTGAGCGGTAAATCAACGGTAAAACAGGTCCAGCCGGTTGCACTTTCAACCCCAATTGAGCCATGCAGATGCTCAACCAGGCGTTTTACCAGGGTCAATCCCAGTCCAGTGCCGCCATGCTTCCAGCGATCGCTACCTGTCACACGGTAAAACTTCTCAAACAAACGCGGCAATTCTTCGGGGGGCAACTCGACACCTGAGTTGCAGACTTGAATGTGGAGGATTGCATTCCTGATCTGGGCGGTCACAATAATCTGTTCATCGGGTGGCGTATACTTGCAGGCGTTATGGAGTAATTCCATGACAATACGTTTGAAGCTGGCTAAATCTGTTGTAATGGGGGGCAGGTTAAAGGGTAAATCCAGCGTTAACTTCTGGTATTGCTCTTGGGCGCGGGCTTTAAAGGGTTCTGCAACGGACGGCAACCAATAATTTAGATCAATGCTCTCTAACTCTAGCGATTGCATTCCAGCTTCCAAGCGTTGTAAGTCCAGCAGGTCATTAATCAGGGTAAGTTCTTGGGTACAACCCGCTTTCAGAATCTGGATATATTGGGTCAGGCGATCGTCATGAATCTGTTGTTGATGCAGCCTTAACTCGACCATTTGAATCGCCATCTTGATATTGGTCATGGGCGATCGCAGTTCATGGGAGACCGTACTCAAAAAATCGTCTTTCATCTGATGGAGTTGCTCTAGAGCTTCCACCTGAATTTGGGATGCCTGGTAAAGACGCGACTGGCGAATGCCAATGGCACATTGGTTTGCCACCTGTTGCACCAGGCGCACCTCTGGATCGGCAAACACAGCCTCCCCTATCCGATACAGCCACAACTCACCGAGCGCACTTCGGTTATCCAGCAGCGGACAAATGAGCAGCGTCCCCTTCGTTTGCTGGGGTGGGGTAGGGTAAGGTTGATCAAACGTACCGCACAATTGCAAGGGTTCACCCCAGAGCAGTTGTCGATAGAGTTCGGGATAGTTGGCGAAGTGAAACACCCGTTCGTGAAGGCTGGAAACATTCGCATCCAGTTTTACATAGCAAATCGTGGAAGTTTCCTGCTCTAAATCAAATAAGCCAATGCCGCATCCATTTGTATGGAGCGCTCTTGCCAGTTCATCCACCGCCGTTTGAATCACCTGTTGCTCATCTAAGGTTTCTCGCACTTTATCGGCAATCCGTTGCAGCAGAGACTCAAATTCCAGGGCTTGCTGGAGTGCGTGAGTACGCTGCTGAACTTGATGTTCTAGATCCACGTTTAACTGTTGTAACTGTTGATACAGTTCAGATTGCTGAAGGGAGATCGCCACCTGGTCTGCCAGTTGTTTCAGTAATTGGATTTCGTCTTCAGACCACTGACGCGGCTGACTGCATTGATGGGCTATCAACAGTCCCCACAAATGATCCGTTTGGATAATCGGTACAACCAGATTTGCCCGGATATCAAACTGTCGCAGAAAATTGGCATGGCAGGTTTGAATGCTGCCATCATCAATGTCAGCAGTTGCCCGCACTCGTCCGTGAAAATATTGCTGGATGTACTGTGATTGAAAACAGGGGTCATACAGCGTTTGCCCTAAAATCGTTTGCCAGTTAGGTTCTACCGACTCTTGCACCACATTGCCTGTACCATCCGATGCGAGCTTCAACAAAATCACCCGATCTGTTTGCAGGACTTGGCGGACTTCGATTACAGTTGTGGTTAAAATTTCATCCAGATTGAGGGATTGGCGAATCCGTTCGGTTACAATCCGCACTAATCGTTCCCGCTCGGCAGTTTGCTGCAAGAGGGTTTCAGCCAGCTTGCGTTCAGTGATGTCTTGAGACACGCCGGTTCGTCGGATGACCTTTCCCGAATCGTCAAAAATGGGAACCCCGCGATCGCAGACCCAACGTATCGCTCCAGTGGGCTGCACTACCCGATATTCAATTTCAAACGGTTCACTGATATGGGCTAGATTACTGACCACACGCTGGCGATCGTCTGGATGAATCCCATCGATAAACGATTTTGGATTCTTATACAAACTCTCGCAGCTTCGTCCCCAGATCTGCTCATAGGCGGGACTGATAAAGAGTATTTGATTGATCTCAATATCGGATAACCAAAAGACTTCTTGAATGTTGTCGGCCAGTTGCCGGAATCGCTCTTCACTTTGCCGCAATGCTTCCATTGCCTGACTGCGTTCGGTGGTTTCAACAACCACGATGCCGATGCAAAGTGGTTGCCCAGATCCGTAGCGTAGGGGAAAGTAAGAAGCCAGCCAGGTGCGGATGACGCCGGGTCGTTTAGGGGTTTCCCCGACAACCTCCACCTCAGTCATCGATTCTCCGGTAGCCAAAACTCGCTGAAACACCTCTGCCTGCTGGGAAGCCAGATCCGGTACTATATCCCAGGGAGTTTTGCCCATGTGGGCAGCCACTGGAATGCCGTTTATCTCAGCCAGGGCTGCATTAATTAGCGTGTAGCGCAACTGGTCATCCATCACGCACATCCCAACCGGGGAACTGGTAATAAAGGCATTGAGCAACTGCTGGTTTTCAGTGAGTTCCTGTTCCAGGGCTTTGCGATCGTCGATGTCTGTATGGGTTCCTAGCATCCGCAGCGGTTGACCTGCGGCATCCCAGGCTAAAATCTTGCCTAAAGAGAGAATCCATTTCCATTCGCCGGTGCGGGTGCGCTGGCGAAATTCCACCTTGTATTCCGGCAACTTTCCAGCAATATAGTCTCGATAGACCTTGGCAACCGTTTCGCGATCGTCGGGATGCAGGCGCTCAATCCAGTTGGCGTTTGTTTCATGAAAGGTCGCCGGATCGTACCCCAACATGATGGCGTACTCAGGACTGACCACAGCCTCCCCGGTTTGTGGATTAAGGTCATAGAGTCCCTGGTTGGCAGCCTCTAATGCTAACCGCAATCGCTCTTCACTCATGAATAACTGCTGTTCAGCCTGGGTACGCTCCTGGGCATTGGCGATGGTTTGCCCCATCACACTCAGGAGTTGGATCATTTCGTCCTCCCAGACGATGGGATCTTTGAAAGAGGCAAACCCCATCAGTCCAGTGACCACGGATTTTTGAATTAGGGGAACCGCCAGGATCGCGACAATGTTGAACCGTTGCCAACCCGCCTGGTCGATCGCCGCTTCCGTAGGCAAGTCAGCAACGCAAGGCACCTGAATCGCTTCTCGCCGTTGAGCCAGGGCAATGCTCCAGGGAAATGCCGCCAGGGGAATATGTTGCGCCAGGGAAAGGTGGCGGGGACAGCCCGGCTGACACCACTCATGGGTCATGCTCATGGTCTGGGCAGCCTGGTCAAACCTGAATAGATAACTGGTATCAACCTGGGTCGCTGCACCAATCAGGTGTAGGGTGCGTTCAATTTCGGTATTCAGATCGGCAGGGCTGAGATCCACAAAGCGACTGGTGATTTCGGCAATCAGTTGATTAAAGTCCCGTTGTAGCTTGAGCGCTTGCTCCGCCGCCTGGCGCTCACTGATATCGAAGATTACCGTATCCCAAATCACATCACCATTAGTCTGAAGGATTGGATTGGCGGCACCTTGCAACCATTTCAACCGTCCAGAGGGCGTTGTAATGCGCCATTCCTGGTGCCAGGACTGAAGTGACCGAGCCGATTCAGCGACCGAGGCTTGCATGGTGGGTAAATCATCTGGGTGCATCATCTCCCACAGGATGGCAGGATTTTGCTCAATCCCCTGCGCCTCGACCTCCCATATCTTAATGCAGGCAGGACTCACGTACAGAACTGAATCGGAGCCATCGGGATGCCGAATGTAGCGAAAAACTACCCCTGGCACATTGGCTGCCAGGTTTCTAAAGCTGGTTTCGCTGGTTTGCAGGGCAGCAAAGGAGGCTTGAAGCTGTTGAGCCATCTGGTTGAAGGATTGAGCCAGGGCATTGATTTCTTGCGTACTATGTTGACTCTCGACCCGGTAGTCAAGGTTTCCTTCTGATAGGGCTTTAGATGCCTGACTCAAGCGGCGAATCGGACCGGCAAGCCAGCGAGCGGTTAACAAGCCCAGTCCTGTGGATAATAGCAGTGCCAGCAGACAAAGCCAGAGCATGGTTTCGGTATTGGCATAAATTTGCTCTGCAAATGCCGATTCAGGAACCACCACCACCGCCAACCAGTCAATGCCTCGCGGGTCAACAATGGGGGTGAGCTGAACAAATTGCCGTTCTCCAGCAATTTTGAAATCAAGTTGTTGCGCCTTCTGGATTTGCGACAGACTGCCAAATTGTTCCATCACATGTTGAGTAGTTAGACGCAGCAAGGAATCATTACTCTCAAAAGCAGCAATGCGCTCAGTGGTAGTTTGATGAGCGGACTTACGGATGGGAGACTCGCCTGTAGAAGAGGCAACCAACAAGCCAGAACGCTCAAGAATAAAGACCTTGCCCAGTTTGGCAATTTTCAGATCTTGCAAAAACCCACTGATGTGATCCAGAACCAGCCCAGAGTTTGCTACTCCAACTAGCTTTCCCGCCTCATCGTAGACTGGTTGGGCTGCCATTAACCCAATCCCAAACTGCTTAAATGTCCAGGTAAAAATTGGACTCCAGATTGCCTGATCTGCTTTGAGCGCCTGACGATACCAGTCATCCATCCGGGGGTCGCGGTAAGGTGAAACTTGTAAGACATCAGTTCGCTTTCCTTGTTGATCCAGCCCGTAGCGGAAAAATTTTTCCTGCGATCGGTCAATCACGGGGTTAGAAAACGATCCGTCAATTTGTCGCCCAACCGAAATGTAGTTTCCTGTGGTGGTCGCAAAGCCTGTGTTTGTGACCGTATCAAATACCTGGAGCTGGGACAACAGATAGGCGGGTAGAGGATCAAAGCGATCGAGCCTGACATGGTTGAATCGAACCGCATTCGCCTTCAGTTGATTCAGTTGATGGGGAGCCGCTAAATAGGGCTTAAGGCGATTTAGAATACCGACACTAGCTTGATTGCGTAACTGAACGGTGAGGTCGTGAATGGCAGCCTGCCCGTTACGAAATGAAAAATACCCGGTCAGCCCGGTTACGGCTAATACCTGAAGCGCCACTGAACCCATGAGAACTGCCTGCAAAGGGAGATTGCGACGGAGCAATCTGCCCCAGATGGTTGGGTGTCTCGCTGGCATAGTCTGAGTCTCTTTTGGCGTTGATCTGAGAGCTGCTTCTGGCAATGCTAGAGTAACCTCACTGTTCAAGATATTTCACCGCTCCTTGAGAAATGTAGACGTGTTTCACATATCGACACAGAAACTCTAAGAGGGTCTGACTATGGAGAGCAGGTTTTAGTGAACACTCTTTGCTAGAAGGCTTGTAAGAGGGGCTTCTCAGGATTTTTGTCTAAGCCAATCGAAGGCTTGGGCACGGTTTTCAAAGACCCGCACCGTTTTGCCTCTATTCGTGCAGACCGTTTCATAAAACTCCGTATCCTTGCGAATCGGAGAGCTTTTGGGGGCAACGACTGCTTCTTTGAAAGATGTTTGCATTCCCAACGCTTCGTAGGACTCTGGTAAGAGAACTATTTCCACACTAGATATCCCCAGGCTGGTCACATCGGTAAAATCCGTCAAGATCTGGCGGGTATTCTGGTCATGCATCATGGCAATCGCAGCAATGGTAGACTCGCGCACCTCCTGACTGGAAACTTTTCCCAAAAAGGTCAAGCAGATTAACTGATGCTGTTGATCAAATTCAATTTGCCATGCCATCTCCGGTTGCCTGAGTGATGAAGACTTCCAAGGCTGAGGAAGACAGCCGCTTTACCGAAATTGTAGAATCACCAAAATTGCAGAATTCAGTTCAGGTAATCACTGTCGGGTGGTTCCTTTTTGTCAAGGAGCGGATCTGGGCAACCTCTTCCGCGATCGCAATCAAATCTGCCAGCGCCTTTTGAGGATCGAGATTGTGTCTGGCAATGTTGGGTTCATACCGCTCCAGATAAACTCTCAGGGTTGATCCTTGCGTGCCAGTTCCAGAAAGACGAAACACAATGCGGGAGCCGTCTGTAAAGCCAAGCTGGATGCCTTGATTTTGAGTGATACTGCCATCTACGGGATCACTATAAGTGAAGTCATCGGAGTATTCAACCTGATAGGAGTCAAATTTTCTACCTTTAAGGGATGATATTTGATCCTGGAGCCTCTGAACTAAAGTAGCAGCGCGATCGCTGTCCACCCCCTCATAGTCATGCCGGGAGTAGTAATTTCGCCCGTACCGCTGCCAGTGTTCTTTAACAATCTGGCTCACGGGTTGCTGCCGCACTGCCAGCAAGTTAAGCCAGAATAGCACTGCCCACAGTCCATCCTTCTCGCGGATATGGTTAGAGCCGGTTCCAAAACTCTCTTCGCCGCATAGGGTGACTTTGCCTGTATCTAATAAATTGCCAAAAAACTTCCAGCCAGTCGGCGTTTCATAGCAATCAATACCCAGACGCGCAGCCACTCGATCGATTGCCTGACTGGTAGGCATCGATCGCGCCACTCCGGCTAATCCAGATCGGTACCCTGGCACCAATCTGGCGTTGGCAGTGAGAACCGCGAGGCTATCGCTGGGTGAAACAAAAAAATGCTGTCCCAGAATCATATTGCGATCGCCATCCCCATCCGATGCCGCGCCAAAGTCCAGGGAATCTTTGCCAAATAAACGATCAACTAACTCACGGGCATAGACCAGATTAGGATCGGGATGCCCATCCCCAAAGTCTTCCAGAGGAACGCCATTGATGACCGTACCCTTAGGTGCGCCCAGAGTTTGTTCAAAAATCCTTTGGGCGTAGGGTCCAGTGACCGCATGCATGGCATCCATACTCATACGGAAGTAGCCATTTGAGAGGAGTTCACGGATGCGATCGAAGTCAAATAAGGACTCCATCAACTCCAGGTAATCCGCCACCGGATCAACCACTTCAACTACCATCCCAGCCAGTTGGGTTGTTCCCAGGCGATCTATATCAATATCCTTTGCATCCAAAATTCGATACTGGCGGATTTCCTGGCTACAGGTAAAAATGGCTTCCGTGACTGGCTCTGGCGCGGGACCACCATTGCCAATATTGTATTTCACACCAAAATCTGCCTGAGGACCGCCCGGATTGTGACTGGCAGAGAGAATAATGCCACCAAAAGCTCTAGTTTTGCGAATGACACAGGAAGCTGCCGGAGTCGATAAAATGCCCCTCTGCCCCACCAGCACCCGCCCAAAACCGTTTGCGGTTGCCATTTTCAAAATAACCTGGATTGCCTGTGGGTTGTAGTAGCGCCCATCTCCCCCTAAGACAAGGGTCTGTCCCTGATAGCCTGTGAGACTATCAAAAATTGATTGAATGAAATTTTCCAGATAGTGGGGCTGCTGAAAAGTAGAAACCTTCTTTCGTAGACCAGAAGTTCCGGGCTTTTGATCAGAAAAAGGGGTGGTTTTTACAGTCAGAATTTGCATGAGGGGAGTGAGGGGTAAGGGGTAAGGAAGAGTCAGGGGGACAGGATGTTCGGTTATTGGTCATTGGTCATTGGTCATTAGTATTTGATGACCAATGACCAATGACTAACAACACTCTATTACCCATTACTTTCAACTCCCCTCTTCTCCCCTTCACGCCTCACTTCCCTCCCCCTACCGTCTCCTTCAAGCTGGCGCACTGACTGGCAAATTCTTTGGAGGTCTAATCTCATTGGGACAGGTACGACCCTGCTCAAAATCAGTCAGGTTGGCGATCGTGGTGCGGGCAATATCTTCCAGGGCGTTGCGGGTGAAAAACCCCTGATGAGCGGTGATGACCACATTTGAAAAAGACTGGAGGAGTTGAAAGTCATCATCCTGAATGATCGTATCTGACAAGTCCTCAAAGAAGAGGCTATCTTCCTGCTCGTAAACGTCTATTCCGAGATAGCCAATTTTTCCAGATTTAATTCCCTGAATCACAGCTTTCGTGTCAATCAAACCACCCCGACTGGTGTTGATCAACATTACTCCTGGTTTCATATGGTCGATCGCCTCAGCGTTGATAATATAGTGCGTCTCTGGAAACAGAGGCAGATGCAGGGAAATAATATCTGCGTTTTCCAGCAACTCTGAGAGTTGCACGTAGCGAGCGGCTCCAATTGCCTCAAATTTAGGATTGGGATAGGGATCATAACCAAACAATTGGCAACCAAACCCATGCATAATCTGGGCAAAAATTAGCCCGATTTTGCCCGTGCCTACTACTCCAACAGTACGACCGTGCAGGTCAAACCCCAACAATCCATCTAGGGAAAAGTTGTCGTCCCGCACCCGGTTATAAGCCCGGTATAGCTTGCGGTTCAACATCATAATCAAACCCACGGCATGTTCTGCTACGGAGAACGGTGAATAAGTCGTGACTCGTGCAACCTGGATACCCAGTTGGGCAGCGGCTTCCAGATCAACATTATTGAACCCGGTGCTACGCAGGACAACAAAACGAATGCCCTGACCGGCAAGCAGTTCTAGGGTTCCGGCTCCGACATCGTCATTCACAAACCCGCAAACACCAGAAAATCCCGCCGCCAGGGGTACGGTCTTCGGTTCAAGACGGGCATCAAAGTAAACGAATTCGTGAACACTACCCGCTGAAACATTGGCGGCATTGAGGAACTCGCGATCGTAGGATTTGGTGCTAAAAACGGCAACTTTCATGGTTGGATTCACTGAAATAGGATTAAAGCCTATCCGCAAACTTCCTGGGGCTGGGCTTTGGCAGTTAAGGCTGTTTGGATAGGCTTTTAGGGCGTTGAGAATTTCGATCTTGAATGGGGGAACGCTGTAGCCATAGAAACCATTTGTCGTAAGCGCAGAGCCATGAAAATTCTGGAAAATACCCACACTCGCCTGACTCTGAAACAATATCCCTGGCGAAGCTGGATAGCGGGGGGAAGCTTGACGATTGCTGGGATAGGGTTATTTCTATTTGCAACTATTTTTTCCACGGCTTCAATCCGGCTATTGTGCGATCGCTCCCTCTCAAACCAGGTCAGTTGTGATCTGCGACGCTATAGTCTGTTGGGCATCAGTGAAAAGGTAAAAATCACAAACCTCCAGGGAGTAGACATAATTGAAAAGAGAGGCAGTAAGGGAGGAAGAACCTATCAGGTCGTCCTGCAAACCGCTTCTGGCATCGTACCGTTGCTAAAGCAGAATACGGGCGGCTATCAGAATCATTATCAAGTTGCGTCTCAAATTCAAAACTTTATCACTTCCGGTCAGCGATCGCTATCTACCCAACAAAATGTTGGGCTAGAACAATTTCTTTTTACCCTGTTCAGTCTAGCCTTTGCAGGAACGGGACTCTTTTTTATCACCACTCCAATCGCAACCTGCACCTTTTATAAAGGCATCTTGAGCAAGGTGATTATTGAACTCAATGGACTGAGAGGAAATACCAAAATCGAGCGATCGACCCATGAAATCCACAACATAGACATCAAGGAGCGTCGAGAGCGTTGGGGCAAAAAAAGTTGCCGCGCATTTCTAGTCTTGAACGATCAAGAACGGCTGCCCATCCATTCTGAGTTCACAAATCAGCACACCATTGAAAATGTTGTTTATAGCATTCATCAGTTTTTGGGAAATAAAAACTGACGACAAGTTCCAAATCGGCAACTGCGGAACTACCTGAAACTAAAGGCTTGCAGCAGTTTTAGCCTGTATCATGAGGGATGCTTTCCATAGCTTGCTTCCCGCAGGGTGTGCTAAAGCATACATATAGGCAGCAATACCCTCTTAACCCAGAATTGCACCCAGAATTGCTATGTTAGCCCCGCCTTAGCCATCGGGATCAGCCGTATGGTTTTCCTACGCCAAAACAAACTGCATCAGCGAGTCCACAATCATTACGTATTCATCGTTTCTGATCGTGCTAGTTTCTAGCCATTCATTTACCACATCTAGCAGACCCCTGACTGCCAGGTCACGCTGAATCAGTCCCATAACAGCATTCCAGGCATATTCAGCGTTTGGGAAGTAACCAATCCCTACTTCTCCTGCATCATGGGACCAGATGCCAACCCATCCCAGGCTCTCTTCAACTAATTCAACCTGTTGCCCAAGGTAGTAGTTTGTCATAGTCGTATACCTAGTTCTAAATATCAACAGAGAGAAGTTAAAGAAGGGTGCGTTCCCTGCAAAGGTACGAAACCAATTCTTTATCGGTTGCATCAAGCATAGGGAATCGTTGCCTGAAGCGCCTCTGTTGAAGGAGGAATTGATGAACGGTTTGTTCTCTATCTGTAGGTGAATGCTTTCTGTAGAGTATGGGTGGCAGGAGGTCGTTTCCTCAAAAGGAAAATTTGACGCAAACTTAAGGAAAGCAATTCCTGTTGGAAAGCTTTACTAAAAGTGATGTTACAAGAATCGATGCCTTATAGGGTTTCCTTTCTGGGTGAGGTACATCTCATCTGTTTGACTCAAGGGCTTTACGGCTATCCATGTACCTCACTGGATTCAAAAACGCTATATACCAATTTCATTTGAGAATGAGCAGGATTAGCCCTTGTAAGGCAGGGGGTTTAAGCCCCTTGTTCCAGTGCAGCCTCATCAAGAATTGGTCTTACGCCACCGCGACCCGATCCTCAATTTGATTTCACCCACCTACTGAGCCTGTTCCCTCTAACCGGTCCCGCTCTCGCAGTCATTAAAGATCCTATGAACAAAAAATTATTAGCTAACTTGAAACAGTGCTGTCGGGATGAAGCTGCCTTTGAACAGCTTCAGCAAATTTTGAATGCTGAGTTGGGGCATGATATAGAATCCTTAAAGGAACAAGTGGCGCGATCGCAAAAAGCCACCGATCGGGAAAGCAGCATCATTCGTGTCATCGGTAAATTGGGGCAGTCCATCATTGGCCGCATTGAGCAATCCCTTAACTTTGACGATACCCTTTACGCCACGCTGGATGAAGTTCGGCACTTTCTGGAAGCCGATCGCGTCGTCGTCTACCGCTTTCAGCCTGACTGGAGTGGCGAGTTTATCAGCGAATCAGTAGGGGATGGCTGGTTGCCCCTGCTGGAAGATCAACATCGACAGCCCAGTCTGATGAGAAACATCAGTGAATGCAATCTGAAAACCTACGCGGTGAAAAAGGGCGATTTTATCGACTCCTACGTGCGAGAAACGGAGGGAGCGGTGCTGAAAAAACGGAGTAGCTTTATTGCTGATGACATTTACGATGCTGGCTTTACCAATTGCTACATTGAAGCCCTAGAACAATATCAGGCAAGGGCTTATGCGATCGTGCCTATTTATCTGGCAAAAAAGCTCTGGGGGTTGTTAGCGGCTTACCAGAATTCGGGACCTCGTCAATGGCAAGCGTCGGAAGTTAGTTTGCTGATCCAGATTGGGCGGCAACTGGGCGGTGCCCTACAACTGGCTGATTCTATTTACGAAGCTCAACTTCAAGCAGAGCGCAGGCAGCTAATTGCCAATATTGCCGATCGCATCCGCGAACCCCTGGATATTGAAGCCATCCTCGAAACCACTACCCAGGAGACTCGTCAACTGCTACAAGCAGACCGGGTAGCCGTTTATCGTTTTACATCAGACTGGTATGGTGAATTCATTGCCGAGTCGATCCGTGAAGGGTGGGTCAGGTTGGTCGGACCTGATATTCACAAAGTCTGGGAAGACACCTATTTGCAAGAAACCCAGGGAGGTCGCTATCGCAACCATGAAAGTCTGGCTGTTAATGATGTCTATACCGCTGGACTGGCAGATTGCCACGTTGACCTGTTAGAACAATTCCAGGCAAAAGCCTTTGCGATCGCTCCAATCTTTATGGGGACTCAGCTTTGGGGATTGCTGGCAGCCTATCAAAACGAAGGCTCCCGCTCCTGGCAACCTGAAGAAGTGAATTTACTGATGCAAATTGGAGTGCAACTGGGCATTGCGTTGCAACAGGCAGAACTAGTTGCCAATCTGCGCTGGGAAATTATCGAGCGGCAACAGGCAGAAAAGCAGGTAAAGCAACTGAACCTGGATTTACAGAAGCGTAACACCGAACTCAGCGCGATCAATCAAGAACTAGAATCCTTTGCCTATTCGGTTTCCCATGACCTGCGGGCACCTCTCCGCAGCATTGACGGGTTTAGTCAGGCATTGCTGGAAGACTATTTTGAGCAAATCGATGCTACCGGACAGGACTATTTGAACCGAATTCGAGCAGCAACTCAGCGGATGGGGCAGCTAATTGACGATCTGCTTGCCCTGTCACGGGTAACCCGCAGTGACCTGCGACAGGAACCAGTTAGCCTGAGCGAGATTGCTCTAGCAATTACCTCTGACCTGAAACAGTCTGCCCCTGATCGGAATGTCGAATTCATCATTCAGGACGGCATGACCGTATCCGGTGACTCTCGCCTGTTGCGGGTAATGCTGGTGAATCTGTTTGAAAACGCCTGGAAGTTCACCTCCAAACATTCTTGTGCCCGCATCGAATTCGGGGTTGCCAATGATACTGGTAAAAAAATATACTTCGTTAAGGATGATGGAACAGGCTTTGACATGGCTTATGCCCACAAGCTGTTTGGCGCGTTCCAGCGACTCCACTCCATGAGTGACTTTCCTGGCAACGGCATTGGCTTGGCGACGATTCAGCGCGTCATCCATCGTCATGGTGGGCGAGTATGGGCAGAAGGGGCGATCGAGGAGGGTGCTACTTTTTACTTTACGTTATGGGGGTAGAGGGGGTGTGAGGTGTGAGGTGCTAGGTGTGAGGGGTAAGGAGTGAGGTGTCAGAAATCTAACACTTAATCACTAATTCCTTGTTACCGGGTACATTCTGATGACTCCTTCAACAAGAAGTTATTTTGGTTCAATGCTGGGGACAACGATGATTAATGGGCGATCGATTCTTTTGGTAGAAGATAATCCGGATGATGAGGCTTTGGCAATTCGGGCGCTACAGCGCAGTCGGATTACTAATGAGATTGTGGTTGCCCACGATGGCGTAGAAGCACTGGATTATCTATTTGGTCAGGGAACTTATGCTGGACGGGATATCAGCATTCAGCCAGCGGTGATTCTGCTGGATCTAAAGCTGCCCAGGGTGGATGGGATTGAGGTGCTGCGCCAACTGCGATCGCACGAAAGCACCAGGCTTTTGCCAGTCGTTGTTCTAACCACCTCCGAAGAAGAGCAGGACTTGCTCGACAGCTACAGCCTGGGATGCAATAGCTATATTCGTAAACCAGTGGATTTTATTCAATTTTCCCAGGCTGTACAGCAGTTAGGCATGTACTGGCTATTGCTGAATGAGCCACCCCCCAATCGGGGTTAAAAATTCACAAACCCCTTGCATAACTTGAGTGTTTGCAGCGGTAGATCTGGGTAGGGCGAGGGATTTACCTTGCTGCCCTAATATTTGAACTAACGGATATAAGAGCATTAAGTCTATGAGCAGGAGATCCCAGACGATTGCAAGCGGAATGTTGGGTGCTGTGTTTCTCACTCATCTGGTTGCTGCTAATGCCCAGATGCCCTCTAATCCCCCCCAACGCTCTCAGAAACCAGCAGGCTCTCAAATTACTCAGATTGCGGATCCAGCGACTCTCAATCTTGGTGAAGATAGCAAACCATTTTTTCCACCCGTGCTGGGGCGATCTGACAATCCCTTCCCATTCCGCGCCATTATTGGTAGAGATGACCGGGTGCCAATGGTCAATCGTAGTTTTCCCTGGTCTGCGATCGGCAGAATCGAAGGGGTTGCAGCCGATGGCAAGCGCTACAGTTGCACAGGCACCCTGATTGCCAAAAGTATCGTTCTGACCAATGCTCACTGCGTCATCAACCCTAACACTCACAAAGTTAGCCGAGCCATTCAGTTTAAGCCCAACCTGATTAACGGAGCCTTACAGGACGATATCGATGTGGGCAATGTGGAAGCTTATTACTATGGCACAGACTTTAAGGAACACAGCGCCACAGTAGATGTCAATGATTGGGCAGTTCTCAAGCTAGACAAGCCTCTAGGTGAAAAATATGGTTTTCTGGGCTGGAAAGCTCCTTCAGCCTCTGAATTTCCCAAGTTTTCCAACAAGCTGTCGCTGGTCGGTTACTCTGCCGACTTTCCCAGCACCCCCAAAGTCTACGGCGGCTTAGAACTAACCGCGGGTCCGGGGCTGACGGCAGGTGTCCATCGCGGATGCAGTGTGATGGGCGAAAAAGACGGGTTACTCCTGCATGACTGTGATACGAAGGGTGGAGCTTCGGGTGGACCCATCCTGGCGAAAGTGGACGATGAATATTATGTGGTAGCCCTCCATGCCGGTTGGAAAAAGGTCGATGGCAATGTCATCAACTATGCAGTCAGAATTTCTCAAATTCAGGACTGGCTAAACCGCTCAGCTCAGAAAGTCCGTTGAGCAGACGGCAGTGACACCCATCCACTCATCCTCACGTCGTTGTGGTTTACTCGCAGACGGATTTTGTTCGCGTAATCGCGGATTTAACCGCCAGACCCTTTGCTTCACTCTTCTCCACATCTTGTACTCACTGCCCCGCTCTTGAACCTTTTTGGCATCCAGTCCGTCTATTGATCAGGATCCCCCATGAGGAAGATGAATGCTGGCTTACCAGGTTGTCCTGTCTAATCTTGTGAGAAACCCGGTTCAACCTTTAGAACGGCTGGAACGGTGTAGAACGATTGAAAAATTTGATGCGATCGCCGTCAAAAACCTGGCAATGGTACTAGGTACTCCTAAGGAGCCATTTCAGGCTTTACAGGGAATTGACCTAAGCGTGCCCCAGGGAGCGATTCAGCTTTTGATGGGACCCTCTGGATCTGGTAAAACAACATTACTGTCTATTCTGGCTGGGCTGCTGACTCCCACGCAAGGGAGTGTACATCTGCTGGGTCAGGAAATCACCTCCCTGTCTAAAGCCGAGTTAGCCCGGTTTCGGCTGCAAAATATTGGGTTTGTTTTTCAAGATTTCAACCTGTTTTCAGCCTTGACGGCTCGGGAAAATGTTGAAGTTGCCTTGAATGTGAAAGGGATTCGCAAAACCAAAGCCCGTGAACAAGCCCAGTCGCTTCTAGAACAGGTGGGACTGGCAGATAAAGCCAACCAATTGCCTCGGAATCTCTCTGGTGGGCAAAAACAGCGGGTGGCGATCGCCCGCGCCCTGGCAAGCGACCCCAAGCTAATCCTAGCAGACGAACCCACGGCTGCCCTGGACTCTCACAATGGACATGCGGTGATTGAAATGCTGCGCCAACTGGCAAAGGAACAGGGACGCACCGTGTTTATAGTCACCCACGATCCTCGAATTATTGACGTAGCCGACCAAATTGCTTATCTCGAAGATGGCAAACTCAGGAGTCGCTAATCCACAGAACCCTTCTCCAGAGAGATTGCCCCAATCCTGGAAAAGTGTGCTAAATTCTTGAAAACAACTTGAGCCAGTCAGCTTAATCTTCTTCTTACTAAGAACGCATGAGGCTTATGTAAGAGGTAGAGCGGAGGAACCAAACTTTGGGGCGAATCTGGAAAAAGGCTAAGGACTTAAGGTAAAGGCTAAAAACTTAGGGTTTTTTATCCTTCATCTTTTATCTCGTCTCCTTTCCGAAGGGCATCTCTCAGCCCTAGCCCGTCAGCTAACTCCGTCAGCATTGAGAGAGGACTGAAGAGTCAGCAGCATTTCACAATCGGTAATGCTTCAGACTCGTCAGTGTCTCTAGCCAGGACTGCTCAATTTACCTGCACCGGACACTGAGGAACTGAAGATGATTTTTCAGATGAATCTAGCTGCGGTTTTTGCCGCAGTTGCTCAGTCTAGCTGGAAGCGCTCAAAAACGCTGGTACTTCGGGATACGGTGATTCTACCAGCACTAGGATTTTTGGGTTTAATTTTGCTCTGGTGGGCGATCGCTCTGCTTCGGCATGAACTAATGCCAACTCCAGCAGAAGCACTGGTGAATAACCTGGACTTTATTCTGAACCCTTTTTACCAGAGGGGTCCCGGAGATTTGGGAATTGGCTGGCTGTTGATTGCCAGTTTACGACGGGTATTAATTGGCTTTTTGCTGGGGGCAGTGGTTGCCATTCCAGTTGGATTTTTAATTGGCATGTCCAGACCAATGATGCTGGCGTTAAATCCTCTGATTCAGATTCTTAAACCCGTATCCCCACTGGCATGGCTACCGATCGCCCTCGCCATTTTCAACCTGGCAGATCCCTCGGCAATTTTTGTGATTTTCGTGACATCGCTGTGGCCCACGATTATCAATACAGCTTTGGGGGTTTCTAGTGTTTCCCAGGATTTTCTGGATGTGGCACGTGTACTGGAAATGCCCAAATGGCGGCAGATCTATAAAATCATCCTGCCTGCCAGCCTACCCTACATTTTTACTGGATTACGGATCAGTTTAGGAATTGCTTGGCTGGTGATTGTGGCGGTGGAAATGTTAACGGGGGGAATTGGCATCGGCTTTTTTGTCTGGGATGAATGGAGCCGTCTCAACCTCAGTTCCGTTTTTCTAGCAGTACTGGTCATCGGTGTGACTGGGCTATTGCTTGACTTTGCGATCGCCCAATTGCAGATCCTGGTGACTCATCGCCGCCCTACTGCTGCAACCAATTACGAAGCTGAAAGTTGAGAGTTGAAAGTTGAGAGTTGCTGCCCACTGAAGGCTGATTCCCAGCTAACAACTAACAGCCAACAACCAACAACCAACCAGTCCGATTCAACAATTCCCATTAACTGAAGCCGTTATGACCAGACAAATTTGGACACGACGAGAGTTTCTGCTTGGCTTGGGTGCTGCCACCACCGTTGGCACATTATCCGCTTGCCAGATCAATGCAGACCGCTCTGCCAGAGGACTGACTGAAGCAGCTCTAGCAGTGGAACCAGTGGTGAAACCCGCAGAACTGGAAAAGCCTGATATTACCGTAGGGTATGTGCCCGTCAATGACTGTGCGCCGTTTGCGATCGCCTGGAAAAAGGGTTTCTTTCGCAAGTATGGGTTAAATGTGAGTCTGAGCCGGGAAGCCAGTTGGGCAACGTCGCGGGATGGCATCATTTTTGGTCGTCTGGATGCCTCTCCAGTGGTTTCTGGAGCGGTGATGAATGCTCGCACAGGGGCTGAAGGTGCCCGCCACGCTCCCCTCTGTGCTGGGATGACCATCCACCGTCATGGAAACGCCATGACTATGAATCGAGCGATGTGGGATGCGGGACTGCGTCCCTGGCACGAGTACAATGGCAATCTGGAGGAATTTGGCAGCCAGTTCCGCAACTTTTTTGACCGGCAGCCTCCAGAAAATCGCGTGTGGGCAGTGGTACTGAGTTCAGCAATTTACGAATACTTTATTCGCTACATCGCCGCTGCCGCAGGCGTTGAACCAGATAAGGAATTTCGCATCATCATTGTGCCGCCGCCGCAAATGGTGACGAATGTGAGAATTGGAGCGATGCAGGGCTATATGGTCGCAGAACCGTGGAATACCCGCGCTATCACTGGAAATGCTGGGGTCGGTTTCACCTTTGCCCAGGGAAAAGAAGTGTGGTCAGGGCACCCCGATCGCCTGCTGGGGGTCATGGAGAGCTTCATCGAGCAGTACCCGAAAACCTACCGCTCCTTACTGAAGGCAATGATCGAAGCCTGCCAGTATTGCAGCAAACCGGAAAATCGGACAGAAGTTGCAGAACTGATTACTGAGCGCTCTTTTACAGGTGCAAAACCCCCAAAAGGACCGATTGATAAATTTACCCGTCCAGCCATTCTGGGTGAATACAACTACGGTGGTTTTGATGGCAAAGATCGGATCCGGCAGGCGGACGACACCACCATTTTTTATGACCTTCCCAGCAATCTTGCCAAAGTAGCGGGTGATCACTCCACCTTCCTCTGGCGATCGCACGGCATCTGGCTCATGACTCAGGCTGCTCGTTGGGGGCAAATCGAGGAAATTCCTGCTAATGCTGAAGAATTATCCGCACAAGGTTGGAGAACCGACATCTATCGGGAAGTCGCCGCAGATCTGGGGATCGAATGCCCAAAAGATGATTACAAAGTTGAATCTCCAGACGTATTTATCGATAACAAAGGATTCGATCCCAGCGATCCAGTAGGTTACCTGAACAGCTTTGAAATCCGAGCAAATCGTCCAAACCAGATATATGTCAGTTAACTATGACATTGAGGGAAGAGGAGTTGAGAGTTGAAAGTTGAGAGTTCTGAATTAAAGAATATTTACTTCTTCAGTTTTTTATTCCTAACTCTTAACTCTTAATTCTTAATTCTTAATTCTTAATTCTTAACTGTCCCCCTGTCCCCCTGTCCTCTGTCCCCTGTCCTTCATCCCCCTAGTCCAAGGAGACATTATGGTTAAAGCAACCTTGCATTCCTCCAACACCAACTACAGCCAACCAGTGGAGACTAATTTTCTGGTCATTGACAACTTGACAAAATCCTATCCAACCCCGGATGGTGGAGCGTTTGTTGTATTAAGCGACATCAACCTGACGGTGCGTGAGGATGAGTTTGTTTCCCTGATTGGTCACTCAGGCTGTGGTAAATCAACCCTACTCAAAATGGTGGCAGGTTTAGAGCGGGCAACCTCTGGGCTGGTGACCTTAGAAGGGAAAGAAGTTCGCAAACCGGGGTGCGATCGCATGATGGTGTTTCAACATTACTCCCTACTGCCCTGGCTGACCGTGCGCGAGAATATCCGATTGGCAGTTGATGAAGTTCTTGAAGGTCTCTCTAGCGGTGAAAAGGTCAGCACTGTGAATGAACATTTGGCAATGGTGAACCTCACTGCCGCTGCGAACAAATATCCGGATGAAATTTCAGGTGGCATGAAACAGCGGGTTGGGATTGCCCGGGCCCTGGCAATTCGTCCCAAAATGCTGCTGATGGATGAACCCTTTGGCGCACTGGATGCCCTGACACGGGGCAAATTACAAAAGCAGGTACTCGACATCTGGGAAAACCACCGGCAGGCGGTGATGATGGTGACCCATGATGTAGACGAAGCGATCTACATGTCTGACCGGATTGTGATGATGACCAACGGTCCCGCTGCCCAAGTTGGCGAAATTCTGGAAGTGCCCTTTCCCCATCCCCGCGATCGCCAGCAAATTCGCGAGTCTTCCGAGTACTTTGAACTGCGCAACCATGCCCTGAACTTTTTAGATCGTTATTTTGAATTGGATGGATAAGGGACTGAAGGGGCGGCTTTGATAATCTTTTGTAACAAAACCTTTACAACTTCTCAGCTACGTCCCCCCTTTCCTCTATGATCTGACGATAAATCAAGTGCTTCGGTTCTACATAGTTTTTAATAAAACGAGTGGTGGTCCCGAATCGTTTTAACCTGAATATTGAACTGGTTGACCCTGCGCCGTTCATCCTTCGGGTTCCTAAGCCATCTTCTGGAAAGGAGAAGGCACTAATCAAGGTTGCCAGGTGACACTCTGGTCATATTTAACACGGTCACAAACTGTATAAGGGAGCTTTTGAAATCCAATGACTGTTAGAGCAAGTGGTGGAAGCTCAGTTGCGCGCCCAAACCTTTATCAAACCCTACCAGTATCGACTATTTCCCAGGCTGAGCAGCAAGACCGCTTCCTGGCGAAAGGTGAGCTGGATGAATTATTGAGTTATTTTGGCTCCGGCGCAAAGCGCTTAGCGATTGCAGAAATACTTACGAGAAATTCCGATCTAATTGTGTCCCGGGCAGCCAACCGTATCTTTGTAGGTGGCTCTCCTATGTCCTATCTGGAGAAGCCGCCAGTCGAAGAGCCAGCTAAGTCGCTTGCTGGTGTAGCTTTAGACGCACGGGAAGCATCAAGACTGGGAACGGCTACCTTTGTCGGTTCAGGAAGCGGTCCTGCACCTAGCGGTGTTTTAGGAGGACTGCGATCACTCTTCACGACTTCCAGTGGAGTGGTGATTCCCCCCAACTTCCGTCCCATCAACGTGTCTCGCTATGGTCCGAGCAACATGGCGAAGTCCTTGCGGGACTTAAGCTGGTTTTTACGGTATGCCACCTACGCGATCGTTTCCGGTGACCCCAACATTCTGGCGGTTAATGTTCGGGGACTGCGGGAAATTATCGAACGGGCATGTTCCGGTGAAGCTACTCTGGTTGCCCTCCAAGAAATGAAGGCGGCGGCTCTCAGCTATGTTCAGGGAGACGCGGAATCAGGGGCGATCGTTGGGCAATACTTTGATGTCATTCTCACTGAGTTCAAAGCCCAAACGCCTTCTGATAAAGTTCGTCAACGCCCCTCCTCCGATTTGCAAGGGCTGCAACTGCCGCAGATCTATCACCTCGCTTCCGAGCGTCGTCCTAAATATGTGATGAAGCCCGGTCTTTCTCCCTTAGAAAAGAACGAGGTTGTTAAAGCAGCTTACCGGCAGGTGTTTGAACGGGATATCACCCGCGCCTACTCTCTGAGTCTGTCTGACTTGGAATCGAAGGTGAAGAATTCGGATATCTCCATCAAGGAGTTCATCCGCCGTCTGGCAAAATCGCCCCTTTATCGGAAGAACTTCTTTGAACCCTATATCAATAGCCGCGCTCTAGAACTCGCCTTCCGGCATATCCTGGGGCGGGGTCCCAGCAGCCGGGAAGAAGTACAGAAGTACTTTAGTATTGTCTCCAGCGGTGGTCTGGCTGCTCTAGTGGATGCGCTGATTGACTCCAAAGAGTACGCAGACTATTTCGGTGAGGAAACAGTGCCTTACCTGCGTGGCTTAGGTCAGGAAGCTCAGGAATGCCGTAATTGGGGACCGCAGCAAGACCTGTTTAATTACAGTGCGCCTTTCCGCAAAATCCCTCAATTCCTGGTTACCTTTGCTTCCTACGATCGCCCCCTGCCTGACCAGCATGTGTATGGTTCTGGCAACGATTCCCTGGAAATTCAGTTTGGGGCAATTTTCCCCAAAGAAACGCGCAATCCCAGTGCTAGTCCTGCGCCCTTTGGCAAAGACACCCGCCGGATTCTGATCGCCCGCGGTCCAGGCATTAATAACCAGACGGGAAATCCGGCTGCTAGAGGGATTGCTCCCGGTAGCCTTGGTCCCAAAGTGTTTAAGCTTGACCAGATTCCTAGCTTTGCGGGAATTACTCGTCGGGGGCTATTCGGTGAATCGGTGAAGGGCACTGCCAGTACCAAGGGTACCAGCGTTAAGTTCTCTGAAAGCTCCACTCAAGCGGTGATTCGGGCTGCATACCTGCAAGTGTTTGGGCGCGAAGTCTATGAAGGTCAGCGTCAGAGCGTTGCCGAAATCAAGCTGGAGAATGGCGATATTACAGTCCGGGAATTTATCCGGACGCTGGCGAAGTCCAACGTCTTCCGCAGCCTATATTGGACACCGCTCTATGTCATGAAGGCGGTCGAATATATCCACCGTCGCCTCCTGGGTCGTCCAACCTATGGTCGTAAGGAGACTAATAAGTACTTCGATATCTGTGCCAAGCAAGGCTTCTATGCCCTGATTGATGCAATTATCGACAGTGTTGAGTACTCTGAAGCGTTTGGTGAAGACACGGTTCCCTATGAGCGCTACCTCACACCCGCTGGAGTATCGTTGCGGAATATGCGGGTTGGCAGTGGGACTGAAAAAGCCGCGAAGGTTGAGCAACTGGGTACCCCTCGCTTTATTGAGTTGGGTCAAGTGACCGAGACTCGAACTGCCCCCGACGTTCAGTTCCGGATTGCCCAGGGTGTGACTAAGAAGCGTGAACAGACCAAAGTCTTCAAGCTGACTGGTCTGGTGGATAAGGCAACGGTTGAGATCGTCATCAATGCGGCTTACCGCCAAATCTTTGAGCGTGATGTTGCCCCCTACATTGTGAAAAATGAGTTTACGGTGCTGGAAACTCAACTGAGCAATGGGGACATAACCGTTAAGGAATTCATTGAAGCGCTGGGTACTTCCAGCCTTTACACCAAAGAGTTCTATACTCCCTTCCCCAATACAAAAGTGATTGAGTTGGGGACAAAGCACTTCCTGGGGCGTGCTCCGTTAGACCAGGCTGAGATCCGCAAGTACAACCAGATTTTGGCAACTCAAGGTCTGCGTGGGTTCATTCAAGCATTGGTTAGCAGTGCTGAGTATGGTCAGGCATTTGGCGAAGATACCGTTCCTTATAACCGTTACCTGACGCTGCCTGCGGCAAACTATCCCAACACTCAGAAGCTTTATAACAAGCTGACCAAGCAGGACAGGGAATTGGTTGTGCCCAGCTTTCCCCCCGTGAAGTCCAATGGAGGGCTGACGGAATCATCCCTGTCGGCAGGGACCGCCAGCACTGGCTCGTCCTATGCTGACTTGGGACGCTCCTCTACCCCTCTAGCGCCACAACCTGTGGAAAGTGCTACCCAAAGACCTGCACGCATTTATCGCCTGCACCCTGGGATGCCTCAGTATGAAGCAGAGCAGGTTGTCAATGCGGTCTACTGTCAAATCATGGATCTGCCTGAAGGATCGGTCTCTGATGAATTCCGTCAGCGGGAACTGGAGGCATTGCTAGTCAACGGTACCCTCTCTGTGCGGGAGTTTGTTCGCTCAGTAGCCGGGTCGGAAGCTTACAGGCAGCGCTTCTGTGAGGTCTACCCCACCGCTAAGACGGTTGAATTTCTGTTACGTCACCTGCTGGGTCGCGTACCGGCAACTCAACCGGAAATCCTTCAGTACAACCGTCTGCTGACAGATAGTGGGCTGAAGGCAACCGTGGATGCCATTGTGAATAGTGCTGAGTACACTCTGTACTTTGGGGATGACACTGTTCCGTACAAACGAGTACCGATTCTCCCGGCAGGAAACTATCTGGGCAGCGTCAAGGTTGATAATGGCTTAGGTTAATTCCTTCGTCTTTCTTACTTGAAACTACTCATCTAAAGCTAACCCCCGTTTAGGTATTCAAAACGGGGGTTTTTATTTCCCAATCGGAGATTCTTCTTGCCCGTGGGCGATCGCGCTAGCAATGCAAGCTCTTAATGTTTCACCCAATATTTGAACATCAGGTTCAGCCAGCATTCCTAAATGGGTACCGGGCATCTCATGAACTGCCAATCCGCCCGCCGCAAAGCTAAGCCAATCCAGCTCAGGATTAATCTTTCCCTTCGCCTTAAAAAAGATAATGCGACCGGGGTAATTCCTTGGCACGTAAGCAGCGGCTAACTGCTCGTTTTGCATTCGGTACACAAAATCCTGAAGGGATTCAGGTAAAGATTGTCCGGTACCTTTAAGGAACTGAACTGCCAGCCTGTAATACGAATTTTTCAGCCACTCCATTAACCCTTCAGTTTGTCCCTCCATTATTTCCCAAAACTTTTGTAAAACGTAGCCCAATCCTACAGTGGCAAACTGATGCCAATGTTCCATCAACTTTTTGGAGATGGATTCGCGGTTAGCCCCATCGGGCAAATGAGTATCTAGCAGCGCCAGTAGAACAACTTTTTGTCCTTGAGCCGTTAATTGCTGAGCAATTTCAAATGCAATTAAGCCACCCACCGATATCCCAGATAGCAGGTAGGTCCCGGTTGGTTGAAGACGCTGAATTTGTTGGACATAATGAGCTGCCAAATCTTCAACTCGGGCAGATGCAAAATTCTCTCCGGCAATATGGGTTGACAAGCCATAGATCGGCTGTTGCGGGTCCAGGTACCGGGCAAACGGGCGACAAAACGTTAGACCTCCACCCAGTACGTGCAGGCAGAACAAGGGTGGTTGAAGACTTTCAGGCTGACCGGATTGAATCACTACTAGCGAGGGGCAGAAAGGCAACCCTTCCTCAAGACGGAGCCGATTTGCTAACTGCTCGATCGTGGGTGCCTGAAACAAGGTCACCAGCGGCAGATCGCGTTGAAACGTCTGTTCAATCTTTGCCCACAAACGCACTGCTAGTAAGGAATGCCCCCCCAGTTCAAAAAAGTTATCTGTCAGGCTAATCGGTGAAACTCCCAGAAATTCCTGCCAGATCTCGGTCAGTTGTCGTTCCACCTCATCGCAAGGGCGAACCCTGGTCAGGGAATCTAGATTCTGTTGACTATGGGCAGGGGGCGCAGGCAGGGCACGACGATCGAGTTTGCCGTTGGGAGTCAGGGGCAATGCATCCACGACAACGAATACAGAGGGCACCATATAAGCCGGTAGTTTTTGCTTCAGGAAATTCCGTACAGTGTCAATTAGAGCCTGTCCCGCTGCGTCAGAATCTTTCCTCTTCTCAAACTGTGCCGGAACCAGGTAAGCAACGAGCCGCTTCCTCCCCAGAGAGTCATCCTGTGCCAGAACCGCGGCTTCCCGAATTGTCGGGTAGTTTGCCAGGGTAACCTCGATTTCACCCACCTCAACTCGAAAGCCGCGGATCTTGACCTGATGGTCAATACGACCTAGAAACTCGATGTTGCCATCTGGCATGTAGCGTCCCAAATCGCCGGTTCGATACAGTCGTGCTCCAGGGTTGGTGCTGAAGCGATCGCTGACAAATTTGGTTTGGTTTAAGTCTGGGCGATGGTGATAGCCACGGGCAACTCCCGCACCACCGATATAGAGTTCTCCCACGTCCCCCGCCGGAATTGGGTTGCCACGGTCATCCAGCACATAAAATTGCTGGTTTGCCATTGGCTTGCCATAGGGAATGCTTTTCCATGTCGGATCGATCGCCCCAACCGGAAACAAAATGGACCAGATGGAAGCTTCGGTCGCTCCCCCCAGGCTAATGATTTCAACCGTTTCATCCCCCTGCTTAATCTCGCGGATCAGATCGGGTAGCGTAATTGGGATCCAATCACCGCTTAACAGGACTAGCCTTAAACAAGCAGGTAGGGTGCGATCGCAGTCTACCAAATGCCCTGCAAACATTTGCATCACTGGAGGCGCGGAGTTCCAGACGGTGATCTGATGCTGCGCCATCAGGTCAATCCAGCAGTTCAAGTCAGGGGCGATCGCAGGGGGGGGAATCACCACAGTACCACCCGCTGCCAGTAAGCCAAAGATGTCGTAAACCGAGAGGTCAAAGCTCAGAGAACAAACGGCTAAAACCCGATCTTGGAGACCTATTCGGAACCGATGATTCATATCCAGAATGGTATTGACAGCTCCCCGATGCTCAATCAACACGCCCTTCGGTTGTCCAGTGGAACCTGAGGTATAGATGATGTACGCCAGGTTCTCTGCCGTCACCAGACTGGTGGGATTGGCTCCACTCTCCTCTGCTACTTTTTGCCAACCCGTATCCAGGCAAATCACTGGAGTTGGCTGCTGAGACAACAGGGATAGCCATTTTTCCTGAGTCAGCACTACGGCTGGTTGGGCATCAACCAGAATTTGAGCTAGACGGTCAGGGGGATAGGTTGGATCCAGGGGCACGTAAGCCCCCCCGGCTTTGACAATTGCCAACAGCCCAATCACCATCTCCAGCGATCGCTCAATGCATACCCCCACCAATTCTTCTGGCTTAACCCCGATTGTCTGCAAATGATGAGCAAGCTGATTGGCACGGTGGTTTAACTCCCCGTAGGTGAGGTGGTTGCCATCAAATACAACCGCAATGGCATCGGCATCTCTGGCAACCTGTGCTTCAAACAGGTGATGCAGACACAGGTGTTTTGGATAATCAACCTCGGTTGCATTCCACCCCACAACAATCTGGTGCCGTTCTGCCTCCGTCAAACATGAAATGTCCTCCAATGGCTGCTCCGGACTGGCAACCATGTTTTCCAGTAGGATAGCGAGCCGATTGAGCAATTGAGTCAGCGTGGCTTGCTCAAACCGGCTGCGATCGCAGGTAATTTTCAAGCTTAACTCTGTGTCCAGTTGAGCGATTAATGTCAGCGGATAATTCGGCTGTTCGAACAACTGATAGTTGCGATGGGCCCAGTTTCCCCCCTGGGCTTGCAGCAAAGAATTTAGGGAGTAATTCTCAAACACAACCAGACTGTCAAACAAGGATGCACCCGAAGTGACCTCACTCCACTGCTGGATTTGAGCCAGAGGAGTCTGCTCATAGGGTCTAACTGCCATATGCTGGGCGCGAAGCTGTTTCAGCCACTGGGATAAAGGGATTTCAGGAGAGATCCGCACTCTTACCGGCAGGGTATTAATCAACAATCCCACCATTGACGCAGCCCCTTCTACAGGTGCGTGACGGCAGGCTCTTGTCGTACCAAAAACAATATCGCCGGTTTTGCAGTAATGGTTCAATAGGAGCGCCCATGCCCCCTGGACAAAGGTGTTGACCGTAATTCCATACTGCTGCGCTACCGACTGTAAAGCGCTGGTTAACGCCCCAGAAAGCTGAATTTGCTCTTCACTATGCCCAAAGACCGATAAATCTCTAGAAATCCTGTTACCAGGCAGTGGAGTTGGAACTTTGAAGCCCTTTAGCAACTGTCGCCAATAGGTTTCTGCAACTGAAAAGTCCTGCTGGTATAGCCAATCAATGTAGCCCCGGTAGGGATGGGGTGGTACCAAAGGCAAGTCCTGGCCCTGGCAAAACGCCTCATAAAAGGCAAACACTTCTTTAAGTAGCCGTGGCAGAGATCGCCCATCCACCAGAATATGGTGAAATGTCCAGACCAATTGATACTCATCGTTAGCCAACTGAAACAGCGCTAGCCGCATGAGCGGTGCCTGGGTCAAATCAAAACCATGCTGCCGATCTGAGGCTAGAAAGGCACTGAGGCGATCGCGTTGCCCTTGGGTAGACACCCCCCGCCAGTCATCCTGTTTCAAGGAAACCCGAACCTGTTGGTGAACTGTCTGCACGGGTTCGTTCAGCCCTTCCCAATGGCAACTGGTTCTTAACACGGAGTGCCGCTGGACAACTTGTTGCCACGCCTGTTCCAGTGCCGCCAGGTTGAGGCTTTCACGGAGGGTACAGACCAGTTGCTCAATGTCTACCCCAGGTTGTTCAGCATACAGGCTGTGAAATAACATCCCCTCTTGCATCGGTGAGAGCCGATAAGTCTCTACTCCCCCATCAACACCGCCAGATAAGGGCGATCGCTGCCCATCGACGCTCAAACCGTTTAGCGGATTTAGGTTAAACATTGCTAGTGTTCATATACAAATTGGTTAGGCAGAAGAAAGCCATATGCCCCTTTACAAGCTGAAATGCCAGAAAAGAGTTACGGTAACTGTCTCAAGATGAGCCACTGCTTTTAAGAAAATGAGTAAACTCTGAAACACTTTTACAGAGACGTGAATACACCCTTAAAAAAACTACCCCCAAAAATTCTTCCCAAATTACAGCAGGGAGTTATGGTTAGTGCCAATCTGATTTGAGCTGAAGCAGAATATAGCGTTTTTGACTCCAGTGAGGTACATGGATAGCCGTAGAACCCTTGAGTCAAACCGATGAGATACACCTCATCTAGAAAGAAAAGCTATAAACCCTTGCCAGTCCAAAAGCTGTAGTCCATTATAACAACTTAATAGCTATTTAACTTCATAGTTATTGAGGTTATATGAAAAGTCCTATGAATTACCCCATTACTGAAGCAGCACGGAGTGAAGGATTTCAAGGAATCCCCTCAACTGCTGCAATAATCAGGTTGTGCAAATTGCTGATAGCTATTTAGACGCAGGTTAAAGCCTATTCCAGTCGGATAGCTCTTCACCCTGAAAGCCTGCTCATTCCGTGGGTTTAACCGTAAAAGAAACGCTCTGCAAAAGTAGCCATTTAACTGTCTGTTTGATCTATTCTGGCTGCTTGATTCTGTTGGTTTAAAGCTTGGAAGAGCATGTCTCAAATCCCTTCCTGGCTAACAAATGTCTCTTAGAAAGTAGATGAAATAAAACTTTCCGAAGTATATCCGACAAATTTTTTTACTGATTATCTATCCACTTTCTTTAGAAAACCTTTAAGCAAAAGAGGCTTTTATATAAATTTATTGTTAAGTTCTTTACTTGAAGTGATTAAGCTTATGTATCAGGCGCTCGTACAGCAGTATTCATAGAATTTGGGCGACCAACAGCAGGTTTAAGCCCAGATTAAACCTCATCGAAGTTGAGAACTGAAAATTTTTCCAAGGAAAACACAGGTTTCTAAATTAGTAAGGTTTACATCTCTTTTCACCCTAATCGCTATGACGGGTCACGCAAAATTACTGGCTACACAAACCAATCTCCCGGTCTGAAGACAACCGGGAGATTGAACCTGTTCTGACCCTTAAAGCCCAGGAAAGACGTATACCACTGCCCCCGTTTTAGGGTCGTTTTGGATGTCCACGTGGCCTTTCTTTGCCATTCCCAACAAGGTTGACTCAACCACTGAAAAACCTGCCCCAGTATCCACCACTCCTTGAGTAACTGAGATTTTGCCTTTCCGAGCCTGGGCAGCTTTGAGTAGTTTGACATCCAGTGACTCCGTATTCAGCTTTGGTTCTGGCACATTGACCACTCGTGATACACCAGGTTCCACATATCCGGCATAACCCAATCGCTTCATTCGCTTCAGGTTATGCTCATCCACCATGTCGGGAATGAGAAACAGGTCAATGACTTGACCAATGCCAAATAGCCCGCCTGTGATGAGCCAGAGGAATCCCGACAACATTTTGCCGTTGTAGAAACGATGCAACCCTCCTACACCCAGAAAAATCGACAGCCAAAGCAGATAGGACATGCCATTCCGATTCATTTTGTAACCCCCATGAGACCTAAAGGAACAGGCTTATAGATCCAACCTTGGCTCAGTGGGTTCCTGAGTGGAAAACCGAAAATTGAATGGGGTTTACCGTACAATCCCCTACAACTGCTGACAGGTTGTATTTGCCTGCCGTCTCAGCGGGCGATTTCTAATCGGCTGATCAACCAGGGAAAAGCACCAGCGATCCAGTGCTTGTTCAGCTTTAGCGGAAATTGGTTGATTTTCGGGCACCAGTGCCACCGCCATAATGGCTGTTTCAAACTTTCTCTGGTCAGCGCGACGATTGGCGATCGCAAAAATACTTTCACTCCATTCTGCGATCGCTTGCTGAGCCTGCGGGTAGTCTGGATCCTCTGGCGCGATCTTACGGGCTTCCTGAATGGCATACCAATAGGGCGAAGCCTGATCACTATTAACGACTTTGCTTACCCTAGACCTGGCGATGTCTAACGGAGACTGGTACAACGCTGGGTTACTACCGGGCACTGTCACAGCCACTCCCTTGCCCAGGCGTTGGGTCGAGGAAAGACCTGATTGAGCCGTCATCCCATTTGATACAGCGGGTGATTGAACCGCAGACATGGAAGCACCCGGAGCCTGCCTGCCACTCCCCGCACTTCCCGTGCCTGAAGCCGGAGCAGCCCCCAATGGAGAGGCTATGGCGTTTGTTGCTAACGAAGGGGCACTGGCAACGATGGTTGGCTGTCCTGTAGAAGCCCGCAAACTAGCCGCCGCTGGTTGACTCTGGGATGTGCCCTGGGTTTGAGAGCCGCCATTGGAGGGAATTCCAGAACCAGTGGCAATAGTCACCGAAGACCTTTGGGCAGCCCCCTGAGTCATAGATACCCAGTGTCGTGAGCAAACCCCTGTAATAAGCAGTAGAGAAGCCGCTGTCACCCCTCCCCAAAATAGGGGCGATCGCCCAGGGATTTCATCCACATCAGTTGCCCCACTCTCACCTTCTGGGGTTGCTTCAGAAGCAAATGGGGCTGAATCTCCAGTGCTCTGGAGCGGATTATCGACAGCCTGCGCTGCTGGATCAACCGATTTCTGCCCCAGGCTGCGATTGAAATTGAGGTTAGGGTCTAGGTGGGGAGTTGAAATATTGGTCAGGATAGTTCGCTGGTCAGGGGCCGCGGTACCAGAAGGGGTTAAGGATGTTTCTGGAACCTGTTGTTGCAAGGCATTCGTTTGTGAGTTGGTAAAGCTCCAGCCGACGGTTGGTGCACCCAGGGGAGGCAACACCATTTGACCCAATGTTTCGGTGGGACTAACCAACAGCGATCGCTGGACAGGTCGCCAGTTTTGATAGCTCAATTCAGTCAAGCGATCGCTCAAAAATTGCTCAAGCCCGGTCAGGGTTATAAACGGGTGAGAACGGAACCCTTCCAGTAGGGCGGCTGTAAAAAATCCCTGCTTTAAAGTTGAAGATTCATGGGAAAACTGTCCCGGCAAGCAGGATAGGACAGTGGGAATCCCAAAGTACTTCGCCAGTTCAGCCGTCTGACTGCCCACCGCTTCATTGGGCAAACTGCTCTGACTGCGGCTCATATCCAGCAGCACCAGAACTGACTCTGCCTGAGACAGCTTCAAACGGTTAAAAATTGCTTCCACTGGAATAGAGGTTGCCTCAAGATTGGCAGGGTTAGCATCAATGGGCACCAAATAGTCTCGCCCCTGAATCTGAACCCCGTAGCCACTGAAAAACACCCAGAGCGAATCTCCCGGCTGAATCGAGTGCTGGCACAGCCAATCCAGCCAACCCTGAATCACTTCACGCCCAGGATAGGTAGGCTTACCCCACAAGGGCAGGGAAACATCCGTTAGTAGTAGGCATTGATCGGGTGAAAAACCAGCCTCATTCACCCAAAAATTTTGGATTGCCTGAGCATCTTGCTGAGCAAAGCTCAAGGGCTGAAAGAGATGGTACTGATTAATCCCGATCGCAATTGCCCATCGTTTCATCACAGATGCCCCAATTTCTACAGTAGTTTCAAAAGCTCTGCTTATTGCTGTCTCGTACTGTCTCCATCTTTTGTCCAAAGATTCAGTGAACCCACTCCTTTAGCTCACTGAAATTCTGATCTCGCATTGCTCTCTGTAGACAAAGTGCCCCAACAACTCCATCATGGCAACAAATTAAAAATAAGAAAAGATTTAGGGGAAGTGAGAGCCAGGAGTTGTTAGTTAGCTAGTAGTCTATGGCGTAAGTAAACGGGCTATTGTAGAGGTTTTAGGTGCGAAATTTTAGGTGTTAGGAATGGTAGACAGATTTATCCCATCCTGTACTAGTGATTAGTGGGTAGCAGGAGGTTAGGGTTCTGGGGTTCATGCTCACTAAAACTCTCGGTTTGCATTGCAGGGGGGCACTGTCCTCATAGAGAATTTTGGCAATGGCTTGAAGATGTGCTTTGAGCGCTTGTTCTTGTTTTGGAGTGATGACGTTGTCCGAGAAGTAAATAGCTCTAATTCTCGCCAATGCCGGCTGAATCTTCTAGTAATCCAACTCCTTTAAGCATTTTTACTCAACGCAAAGGTGACTTGTTCCCGTTGGTTCCTTGTTCCTAATGGGAACACTAGCTATCAGAAAAGCAGCGATGTCAATCCATTTCAAAACTCTAGGACTGAGGAACATGGGAGCTTTTATCTTTCTCGTCATGCTGGTGCTGATTGTGGTTGTTATCGTGGTGAAGGACTACAACAGCCTTGTTACCCTTCGTAACCGCTACAAAAACGCCTTCAGCCAGATCGATGTTCAGCTTCAGCGTCGCTACGACCTGATTCCCAATCTGGTGGAAACAGCAAAGGGGTATATGAAGCACGAGCGAGAAACCCTGGAAGCCGTGATCTCTGCCAGAAATTCAGCTATTAACGCCAGCCGCAGAGCCGCCCAGTCTCCCGGTGACCCCCAGGCAATGCAGCAGTTAGGAGCCGCAGAGGTTGCTCTGACTGGCGCTTTAGATCGGCTGATGGTGGTTGCAGAGGCATATCCCGACCTTAAGGCAGACCAGACCATGGGGCGGCTGATGGAAGAGTTGACTTCGACCGAAAACAAAGTTGCCTTCGCCCGTCAGGCATTTAATGATGCCGTCACCCTCTACAACACCAGGCGCGAAGTTTTTCCCAGTAACCTGATTGCCAGTCAGTTCAACTTTGCCCCCGCAGATCTTTTAGAAGAAGCCGCTCCCGAAGTCAGACAGGCTCCAAGAGTATCATTCTCATGAACATACGGTGCAGGTTCAGCACCCATTGGTTTGGTAGGGGGATAGGGGGATGGGAAAGAGTTTTGAGTTTTAGGCGACTGATCACCTGACACCTCGAACCTAACACCTACCTTCTGACTATCTACCCCTTTTCCTTGCACTATGAACTTTTTTGAGCATCAAGACCAGGCACGTCAAAATACCAAATGGTTGGTAGGGCTATTTGCCCTTTCAGTCTTCTGTATCATTCTGATGCTTTATGGGGTTGTGCTGTTTGGGACAAGAGGTGTCACTGCCTGGGGTAGACTCTGGCAGCCAGAGATGTTTATTCTGGTCGCCATTCCAACCCTGGTATTGATTGTCTGTGGCAGTCTGTATAAGCTGGCGGTGTTGAGTCGTGGCGGTGGATTGATTGCTCAGGAAATGGGCGGGCGATTGGTGACCCCCGATACGACTGACCCGGCAGAGTATCAACTGCTGAATGTAGTGGAGGAAATGGCGATCGCCTCTGGCATCTCGGTGCCTGCGGTTTATGTCATGGATGGGGAGGAGGGGATTAACGCTTTTGCGGCTGGCTTCACGTCTAATGATGCGGTGATTGGTGTTACCCGTGGCTGCATCGAAACCCTGAATCGGGATGAGCTTCAGGGGGTAATTGGGCATGAGTTTAGCCATATTTTGAATGGCGATATGCGGCTCAACCTGCGCCTGGTTGGGGTTTTGAATGGAATTCTGCTGATTTATATTCTGGGTCGAATTGCCGTCCAGTCGAGTGGGGGTAGCCGCGATCGCGAAGGGAATGGAGTTGTCCTGTTTGGACTGGCGCTGATTGTGATTGGTAGTGTGGGGCTATTTTTCGGGCGTGTGATTAAATCTGCTGTATCCCGCCAGCGGGAGTTTTTGGCGGATGCCTCCGCGGTGCAGTTTACCCGTAACCCAGCGGGGATTGGGAATGCTTTGCGTAAAATTGCCACCCATCACCATCGGTCTCTCGTGCGATCTCCCTACGCTGAGGAGAACAGTCACCTCTTCTTTGGTAGTGCGCTTCGATTTGATTTCTTTGGCAACCTGTTTGCTACCCATCCTCCCCTGGATGAACGGATTAATCGCCTGGATGCGTTTCGTGGCAAGTCTACGGCTCAAGTACAGGTTGCCCGTTCTGAAGGCAGTTCCTACTCCCTGGCTGGGGATTCGCTCGTCGCAGGATTTGCTGGAGCGGACACTGCTCCACCCGCAACCGGACCTACTCTCAAAGTCAATCCCGCCCAAGTGATCAACCAGGTCGGAACGGTTTCCCCTGCTCACTACGCCTATGCCCATGCGCTGGTTAGCCAACTGCCGGAGGCTTTGCAACAGGGAATTCGGGAAAGGCAGGGTGCGATCGCGATCGTCTATGGACTACTGCTCGACACTCAAAATTCCCAAGTTCGCAAACAGCAGTTGGAATGGCTGCGTCAGGTGGAGCCAGCCGACCTCGTCAACAAAATGCTGCACCTGGCTGGCAGTATTGATGCCCTGGATGCAAAAGCCCGCCTCCCTTTGCTCGACCTGACGGTGCCAGCCCTGCGGCAGGGTTCCGCCGATGACTGTAAGCGTTTGTTCAAGTGCATTCATGGATTGGCAGGAGCCGATGGGCGCTGGTCTCTTTCAGAATTTACACTACGTTCTGTCCTCTGGCATCGCTTGCAGCCCTGCATCAATCCCAAAGTCGATCAAAAGATGCAGTACACTACTCTGGGACAGGTCTGGGCAGACTGTCTATTGCTGCTATCAGCCCTGGCGCAGGTGGGTCAAACAGGGCAGGATGCCATTAACTACGCCTTCCGCTCAGGGGTTTATCGACTTCCCGGAGTCAGCCAGCAATCCATGCCAGAGGCACCCCCCACCTGCAACTTTAGAGACCTGCAACTCAGCCTGGAGCGTCTAACCCTAGCCTCTCCCAAACTAAAGCAAGCCATTGTCGATGCTTGTGCCCACACCGTACTTCTGGACAACGAAGTCACCATTCAGGAAGCCGAACTGATGCGAGCGATCGCGATCGCTCTCGACTGTCCCCTTCCTCCTTTTTTGGGCAATGTTACTTAGGCGTAAGAGAATCAGGAGTGAGGGGGTTTTAGTTTTTGGTTTTTAGTTGTTAGAGGGTCAATCCAAACAGGCGACAATTGCCAACTATTCAAAACTCTTAACTCTCAATTCTTTCCCATCCACACCCCGAATAGAAATCCACTAAAACGGAATATCATCAAAGTCTGGTTCAGCCGCAGATTCTGGCTGGGGCTGGAACTTTGCCGCTGGGGATTTAGCCGTTGGTGTGGAGGGTGAATTCGATCGAGGGCTGGCTGACTGACTGGTTGGTGGGTTGCTTGGTTGGCTGGCTGAGCTGGAAACGGTAGCCATTGGAGAGGCTTCTAGAGGCGTATCGGCTCCCACAATATAGATGCGCTGAGCAGTGAGTTCCGCCCGTTTTTCCTTGAAACCTTCGGGACGGTCGATGGTGTTCATCCCCAGGCGACCTTCAATCACGACGCGATCGCCCAACCGATATTTTTCCTGAATCTCCTGCGCCAGATTCCCCCACCCCACAACCTTGAGTGTGGCAAGTGGGTCTTCTGGGCGGGAACCAGGAAACTGTACCAGCATTTCAGTGATTGGCGTTTGATTCTCGGAAGTGTAGCGCAGCTCCGGAGCCTGGATAATCTCAGCCATTAATATGCAGCTATTCATTAGCGATCAGTGGTAGGAATGAACAAAAAAGTAGTAATTACGTTCTAGAAAGTGCTTGAGTTTTTTGTAATTTTAGCAAAAATAGCAGGTGTCAGAAGGGGAGAGGTGTTAGAGAGTATTGCTTGTGGCGTTCCTGCAGAGTAGGGTCAGTGGTCAATAGTCAGTGGTCAATGCCTATTGATTTACAGGCTACAAAGAACAATTGACTAATGACCGATGACAAACAACAACCCAATACCTAATTACCGCTCTTAACTCTTAACTCTCAACTCTCCCCACCCCCTCATCTTTCCCTCACTCTGCAACCAGATCGGTGACTCCCTGATGGACAGTCTTTACCCATCTCAGGCGCTTGGGGCGAAACGAAATCCGGGTGGTCATGCTGGCGACAATGGGTAGCCAGTGAAACATGTAAATAAAACCATGAATTGCCTGGAACAAGCTCCTGAACATAGCCCCGGATTGGTCAGGTTGGAGCGGGCTGTTAGAGGATAAATCAGTCTCAATCACCTCAGTAGAGCGGGCAATTTGAGTTGTGCGAATTCGCCGTAACCCCGCCACCATGCCGTAAATAAATACAGGCAGGGTAATCGTTGAAAGCGGAGTCATCAGCATAGGACGATTCCGTAGAACTGCCATCAGCAGATCGGGTACCATTGCCGTTGGCATCAAATACTGAATCACCCAAAAAACTAGCAAATCCAAAGTTTTCAGCGAACCCATCCGATTTCGCAGAATCGGCTGCCAGTAGTCCAAATAGCGTTGGTAGCCTCCTTCAGCCCAGCGGTTACGTTGATGCCAGAGGGCGATTGCCCGCGTCACCCCTTCTTCATTCACAGCTGGAACCAACATGAAATCGATGTCCCACCGATTCAGATGCAGCCGGAAAGTCAAATCCAGATCGTCGGTGATGGTTTCCTCGTTCCAACCACCGCACTGCTCTAAAGCCAGCCGTCGGACAAACTGACCATTCCCCCGCAACTCCCCGGTTCCTCCGATCGCAATCCGTTGCTGCTGCAAAAAGGAATCCAGTGCCATCTCAGCCACCTGACCCCGAATCCAGCCATTGCTGGAAACATTGGAAATTGCCTTACGCACCTGGACAGCACCGACACACTGGCGCTCAAACAGAGGTAACACCCGCCGTAGAATATCCGCTGGCACCTGAGCGTCGGCATCAAAAACAGCGATCACTTCTCCCTTCGCCAAGGGAAGAACTTGATTAAGTGCCCCCGATTTACCGCCCGCCGCCGTGGCAGAGCGGCGAAACACCCGCAGTTGCGCATATTGTTCCGTTAGTTGATTCAGCAGTACAGGGGTTTGATCGGTGCTGTGATCGTCAATAATCCAGACCTCATAACGGCTGGATGGATAGTCCAGATTACATAGTGTTTGCACCAACCGACCAATTACAGCCTCTTCATTCTTAGCTGCCACCATAATCGAAACCAGAGGAGCGGTTGCCAACTCCTCTTGCGATAACGGCTCTGGCTGTACACCCGGACGAGCAAACAAAAAGCGAACCGCATGAATGCCCAGAACCGCTGTCAACCCCAGCACAACCCAATAACCCCAGGTAACCAGGTGTAGAGCGATGGTGCCGCTCCAAACCATAACCAGCACAGCCGCAGCTTTGCGCCTGCGGCGATCGCGTTTAACAGGTTTGCCAGGTGGACTGTCTGACTCAGACAGAGCCAGATCGGCAAGCAGCGAGCTAAGCGATTCTAGCTCGTTGTAAGAATCGTTTTCGGGCCAGGAACTCTCCGGCATAGGATACTTGATTTAAGAACCAATACTTGTCTAAACCTTTAAAGAAACTTGGAATCAGGTAGCACCAAACGGTGCATCCTTCACACACAGATAGCTTGCCCTGAGATTGGCGATAATCCTCTACCACCTCAGACTGTTTATACAGCTCATAAAGACGACCATTAATGGGAACTCCCGTTTGAGCAAAGTGATAGCAGGGCAGCAACAGTTCATCATGGGGCGAAATCGCAATCACCGCATCAACCGCCTTACAGCGAGGATTGTTAATATCGTTCCCCCCATCTCTGATAAATTCTAGTGCAGCTTTATTGTAGCCAACATTGTTGTAGGTTCTGGCGGCTGCCTCGATCGCCAGCACCATATCTGGGGTCGGATTCTTTTTGGAATTGTAATTGCTGTGGGCTGTAAATGCCGGGTTCAGCCATACCCTGACCCCCAATTGTTGACCCAATTCGGCAACTTCATGAATCCGGTTAAAATTCTGGGCAGTCACCGTATGGTTTAAAACTGGAAATTCCCCCAGGGAAAGGGCAATTTTTACAGATTCCACCAGCGTATCGAAAATCTTTACCCCCCTTGACTGGTCGTGGGTTTCCGCATCAGCACCATCCAGAGAGAAATTAAGAAAATCGATCAGCCCCTGCATCTCTTTGGCACGGTTGGGGTACAGGATGGTGTTGGTTGTCATGCTGGTGTAGAAACCCTGGCGCTTGGCTTCTGTATAGATCTGCGCCGCATCCGTCCGTAATAGGGGTTCTCCACCAGTAAAATCAACGTACTTGACACCAATCCGTTTCAGATCCGTCAAATTTTGGCAAATCGTTTCAAAATCCGCTTCCTTTTTCGGTTCCAGTGCCCATATATCACAAAAGTGACACCGGGCATTGCATCGGTAGGTGAGGTAGTAGTTTGCAACCAGAGGTGCCATAGATAAAACTGTGAAGTTTCTGTTAAGGAACACAATAAGTCTTAGCGCAACTCAACACAAGCACTTTTTGCGAAATCAGTCGAGAATTGGGGTGGGGCTAAGAGTCGGGTACCCAACTTTATAGCCCCAAATTTTCCCCACATCGTTTACTATGGCTAAAATTCGGGGAATACTTCGGTAGAGCTATAAAGCGGCACTGGTAAACTTCCAACTCAATGGATACCTAAGAAGATTCAGCATGGCAATTGACCAACTTCAACCTGCCCCCAGCAACCAGGTAGGTGTTTACGTTCCTTACTATCCTCAAGCAGCCAAGCGATCGCTTCTGCCTCTGGCAATTAGCCTTTATCAGAAAGGCGCTTTAGAGGGTCAGCGCAAGATTGAGGGTGGTGAGAGCATTCCCTTCGTTGCGACCTGGAATGTTTCAACTCTTCCGGCTGACTTAACCCGCTGTCGCATTCAGTTCGATAGCGAACCTGACCTTAGCTATGAACTCATGCTGGCAAACTTTGAGTTTGTCGATTTTCTGATCGAGGTCATCATGAATTTCAAGCGTGCCCGTTTAGCAGATTTTTCCCAGGGCTTCTACCGCAAACTTCTGCGGCTAGACGATTAATCTACCCAGCACTCTCAAACACGACCTGAGGCACAAGAACGGTGCCAGTTTCGTTCTCTCCGAGTTGCCCAATGCCAAGAAAGCTGCCATTTTCATGGTGAACTCGCAAACTAGAAGATGAGGAAGCGGTTAAAGGTTCTGTATCCCTGAGAGGTAAGCTTGCCTGATCCAGTCCGATTTTCTGCCCCTGACACCAGCGATGGGCAATGGAGGCTTCCAGGGAGATGACGGGCAAATGGTTTAAGGGCGCATCTGGTGGAATTGGCTGGAATGTTCCCGCTTGAGTTTGGGTTTCCAGTTCTTCCAGGGTCAAACTATTTGCCAGGTTAAACCCACTACTCATGCTCCGCAGCAGGACAGCCAGTGTGCCTCCCGTTTGGAGTAATTTACCCAGATCACGGGCGATCGCTCGAATATAGGTACCCGCACCACAGGCGATCGCCAGGTCCACTTCAGGAAATTCCCCCGGTCGCCAGTCCAACACCTCCAGGCTAAAAACTTCCACAGTGCGAGCCTGAGCAACAATGGTTTCGCCTTTACGTGCCAGGTCATACAATCGTTTGCCCTGCATCTGCACTGCGCTGTAATTGGGCGGCACCTGCTGAATGACTCCCCGAAATTGATCGAGGGAGGCTTGAATGTTCTCTAATGTCAGATCGGAGATTGGTTGGGCGAGTAAAATTTCTCCTTCCAGATCGTCTGTTGTGGTACTGATGCCAAACCGGATAGTTGCCTGGTAAGCCTTGTCCTGAGGTAAAAATTGTAGCAGTCGAGTTGCTCGCCCCAGAGCGATCGGCAAAACCCCGGTTGCAGCCGGATCTAAGGTTCCTGCGTGCCCCACTCGCTTTAAATTCAGCAATCGGCGTACTTTGGCAACACAGTCATGGGAGGTGAAACCAGGGGGTTTGTTCAGGTTTAGGAAGCCTTGCACGATCAGGGATGAGAGGTATGAGAAGCTTATCCATCATACTCAGCAACGACTGACTCTAACTGGCAAACCGATCCTATGCGGGGCGATCGCCCGATCTCATAGACAATCCTTTCCGGGCAAATGAGAGATATACCGAGCCAAATCCTTGCCTCAAGTCCTGTTGATGCGATCGCTTTACTGCCTGCAAGTGCGACTTCAACGAGTCAATCAGAGCATTCGGCAGCATCGTCACTCGACTTTCATTGCCTTTGGTATCTCTGACCACAAGTTGATGGGGGGAATCAAGGAAAGCAATGATTACAGCGTTAGCAGGGTCTTATACGGGAAGAATCCTGATAATGCTCGATTTTTGAAGATATATGGAAAACGTCCTGATAATCCTCTCAGTGAGGGTATTATCAGGAAAGAATCCAATGATTTAATAGTTGTGCCGTCGCGCGAAGCTTACAGATATGCACATTATCTTTCATACACTATTACTCCTGTTGTAAAATTGATAAGCAATGACTCGTTTAGTAGATCCAGAGAAGGTTGTAGACCACGTAATACGACTGATGGGTGGTCATGCAGAGGCACAGCAAAAGCTCGATGCTGACTTCCACTACACTGCAACCTGTTGGGAGCAAGACACTACCACAATTGGTCGGGTTTTAGCATCTCATCTGTTCGTTGAACACTTCTTGACAAAGTACATTCAGGCGAGAAACTCAGGGCTTGGCTCGCTTGACGATGCTCGTGTATCTTTTTCCCAGAAAGTAACTTTAGCTGCTAATGGGGATAGTAGTACAGACTACTTGCTTCCAGGAATCCGTCGGCTAAACAGCATCCGGAATAGAATCGCACATACTTTACGTGCTGAAGTCACTGAAGATGATGCAAATGCTTTTCTTCAAATTGAGTTGTTCTGTGCATTGCGAACAGAATTGGCGAGGTCGCAGTCAAGTCCTCCAAGCACAGACCCAGTTGTCGTGTTAGAAGATTTTGCAAAACATGCTGGACTCAGTCTTCATGACGCTACATCGCAGAATGCCAACGTTTGGGCTGAGGCGATTCGGATGACTCAGGAGGAATCACCAAGCGCATGAACATCTAATACTAACAACTGGATACAACAACGACACAACAAGGCTCTCTACACCGACACCCTACAGCTTCAGTCACAGGCTCCCTACGCTTCCGAATGCGGGTGAGCTTAATCGTTGGCTAGACAAAAATCTGGAGGTAAAGTGGCTATAATAAGCAGCCGAACAATAAATCCTAAAATAGAAATACCTAAAGATCTAGCTTGGGCAATTACTAATTTGAAAGAGCATCTACTTAAATATGAGCCTGAAAATTTATTCAATTTGATTAAAAGCATAAGAGATGTCTATCAATGCAGGCGTGCACTCAAGCAAGTTAAAAGTAGTGATAAAGCTGTTGAATGCATAGCAGATCTAATTTTGACGGCAGTTCAAAAGACACAAAGATTTAGGACGCTTGATTGCCTTAAGGTTTTGCGGAATCTAGTCAAGAATCTTCCTGAAAATCATGAATTGCCAGAAGGAACAGTTGCCAAATTATTCGAAATCTACAAGCACTTTATATTTTCCGGAAGAGAGGGTGTTCAGTGGTGCGTAAGTTCTATTATTAAAGATAAGGAACTTAGTGATGAAGCGATTAATTGGTTGATTAGCAATCAATCAAAGTCAATACATATTGTTAATCGGTTATTGCTGTACCCGTGCTCCCATCCTCAAATCAAAAATTGGGCAGAGCAAGTTTTATCCAAAGATGGGTTGGCAGATAGACGTTCTGAGTTGATTGCAATACTAATCGAAAAGGATTTGCCAGAGGCTATAAATAATGACAGTTCTTCTACAATTCAATGGGCTGTATTCAAATCTCGTCTACCATATGAGAGTAAGGTAAATCTCTTAAAGCAATACAGTGATCTCGATTCATTACAAACGACAATAGAGATTGCAGAGCGATTAAATTCTCCTGACCTTCTCCGTGGCTTGTTAGAGAAATTTGAAGGTAAAATGCTAGCTAACAATTCCATTGCACCGGAATGAAGTTTACCTGTTGGTTAGTAGCAGTGATTACTCGTCCGGTGAGTGAAACCGTTAGCCTGCTTGTGAAATAGATCGCTTGAACTTGAATAGTTGCAAAAAGGATAAGATGGCGATAATTCTTCTAGGGACTTTATCAGAATGGTTAGGAGCAGCGATCGTGACCGATTCCAACACACTGCACAGCTAAGGCTTCATTGAGGGTGGTGCTGAATAGTTGTATGAATTGAAAGAGACTGTAAATTAGTTTGTGTCAAAGGTCAAAAAACAAGATCTAATGAACTAATGAACAAAGGCACTAAACTATGACCTTTCGACCGGAACTCATTGACGAGTTGCTCAAAGAATATCGTACTC